>NZ_CDSBKO010000020.1:0-85275 GCF_977115655.1 Aquimarina sp. | reverse complement strand
TGGTTAACGATTTCCCCGAGATAGCTGGTGCTTTCGCCGTGTTGGTTAACGATTTTCTCAAGATAGCTTATGCTTTCGATGTGTTAGCTAATGATTTCCACAAGATAGCTTATGCTTTCGACGTGATAGTGGACTCTCAGAATTACTACATTTGTTTGGAGAGCTGAGGCACTCGAAGTATTGGGGGCTGAGGTTCTCGAAATACTGGGGGCTGAGATTCTCGACATACTGGGGGCTGAGGTTCTCGAAGCCCATCTTTTTGAGTAACCTCAGGGTTCGGGGAATAATTATATACTGGGAGTATATGGAGGATTATAAAACGATAAAAGCAATACTCGATAAACATTAGTTTATGGTTTTTTAAATTCTTGAGGGAAATAAGAAGGATCAAAATCCCAAAAAAAAGGTAACAGATAGTAGGTAATTAATACTATAAAAACAACAGATATAATATTTAACCAAAATCCTTTTTTCATCATATCCGGTATGGTTAAATACCCGGAACCAAATACCACTGCATTTGGTGGAGTGGCTACAGGAAGCATAAATGCACAAGATGCTGCTATGGTTGCACCTGCCATTAAAATAAAAGGGTGCACATCCAGAGATAATGACATAGATGCCAACACGGGTAATAGCATAGATGTGGTGGCGACGTTAGAGGTAATCTCGGTTAAAAAATTTACTGCGGTTACTATAAAAATTAATAACGTAATTAAATGTACTCCTTGCAATAAAGACATTTGTGTACCTATCCATACGGCTAGTCCGGATTCTTTAAAACCGGCAGCAAGGGCAAGTCCCCCGCCAAAAAGCAACAATACCCCCCAAGGCAGCTTTACGGCAGTTTCCCAATTCATTAAAGGTTTCCCTTTTTTGGTGCTTGGCAAGATAAAAAGGAGTAGTGCCGCCGTTATTGCGATTATGGTATCATCTATAGCAGAAAATATAGGCTGTAATAAAAAAGATCTGGTGATCCAGGCAAAGGCAGTAACTATAAAGACAGCAAGAACCAGTTTTTCTTCAAAAGATATTTTACCCAATGCTTGTAATTGTTTTTTAACTTCTTGTTTTCCTCCCGGAAATTCTTTTTGCGGAAATGAAAATGCTATGTGTACCAAATAATACCAGCATACAAAAAGTAATAGCAGGGCAATTGGTAATCCTATTACAATCCAATCGGTAAAAGTTATTTCAAATCCATAAATCTCTTTTACCACACCTGCCAGAATAAGATTGGTAGGGGTGCCAATAAGTGTGGCAATACCCCCGATAGATGCACTGTATGCAATACTTAACATTAATGCTTTTCCGAAAATTTTATTTTCATCGGCTATGGTATTGGGATTATCGGTAAGCTGTGTTATAATTGCAATTCCTATTGGTAGCATCATTACCGAAGTTGCCGTATTAGAAATCCACATAGATAAAAAAGCAGTGGCTACCATAAAACCAAGGATCATGGTTTTAACATTGGTGCCGATTATGGTGATAATACGCAGGGCAATACGTTTATGAAGATTCCATCTCTCTATCCCTATGGCTAAAATAAATCCACCAGCATATAAAAAAACATTAGGATTGCCAAATGCAGCAGTAGTGGTTTTTATATCCAGCCCACCAGATAACGGAAAAAGAATAATTGGTAGTAATGAAGTAGCAGCAATTGGTATGGCTTCTGTAATCCACCATACCGCAATCCATAAGGTACTTGCCAGTATTGCATTGGCTTCTTTGCTCAATCCTTCCGGGTGAAAAAACAATAATACCAAAACAAAAATTGCTGGGCCAGATACGAGCCCTGTTTTTTTAATATTTACAAACATATATAACAAATGTAAGTTAATGTATTACAGATTCTATAATGAATTTATGAGTAATTCTGATGAAAAGAACTGTACATCCAAAAGTACTAGAAAACTTTTAAATATATATACTACATAAATTTTGAAAAGTATATGCGGATAGTATTTAAAAACTATTTCGCTTATAATACCATTTTAGCTTTGAAATCGTGCGTATAGAAATTGAATTTATTTTTTAAATATTCAAGGTAAAAAGCTAGTGCCAGACTTGATGTGGTATTAAGCATAGCCGTAGCTCAACGCTATTAAGTTAAGAATTTAAACTATTGACTTAAAGTTTGTTAATGGTGAGTTCCGTTCTTCAACGGAATGACAAAATAACCAAAACACAATGCTTTCTGCTTATCATTCCAGCCCTTCAACAAGTTCAGGATAAACTAAAGGCTGGAATCCATTTTTAATCAAAAAGTCATATTGAGCGTAGCCAAATAGTAATCAAAGGGGAAAACATAGTATTGACTCCGCCCAAAATGACCTATAGATTTTTTATTGTACCTTAAAAAGGTAAAAACAATTTTATATAAAGTGTTTATTGCATTAAACAATATACTATGTTATGGTATTAGCGTTTTAGAATTATCTGCACTTCGTATAGAGATAAGCTTAAAGTTTTTATCTACTTTAATAATAAAAATCTTACCGGTACTTAGATTAACCATTTTCCATCGAAAACCATAAGATGTTTCGAAGATTTCAGATCTTGCTGTTTTTCGCAAATCTACTTCATCGATATTTTCGATAATTTGATTTGCCATAAGATCAATACCCCTTTGTTTTACTTCTTCAGCAGAAAGTTTGCGATCTCGGGGATTTTGATCAGATACAGATATAGTATAATTCTGCTTTTGAACGATATTTGGGTATGCTAAAAAAGAAGAAAATACTAATAGAAGGAGTATACAATTTTTCATAATCTAACGATTTTTTACAATTGTATACTATGTTACTTACATATTATACAATTACATAAGGGTTTACGTTTATTTTCATATATGTATATGCTATGTGCTTAAACAATTAAATATTCTTAAAAAGAGGGGTACTATAAAGTTAGCGTTTAAATCTCCTTATATACTTAATTATTATGTTAAAAAAAACATAATAAATCTTAAAATTTTGTGCTTTGTTTCTTTTCGAAGCTTAGTTTTTTTGAAATAACGAATAATTCTCTGTGAGAAAGAAAAAAGATATGAAAGGTTGGTAATGGTGCTAATTATTACTATTAGATTATCAAAAACTAACAGAATCAGTGTAAAGCTTTTACATTACATTTCGATAAATGTAATGTAAAAGCTTTACACTATGATTAAGATCTTTTCTTTTTATAGTCCTGCTTTGTCATCTTATATATTTTTTATTTAATTTTTAGATTTACCATTAACATCCCTCTAAATCTATCTTCAAAGGGAGACTTTTACTCCTTCCTTTGAAGGAAGGTTGGGATGGATGTATTTTTAAATCTAAGATGACAAAAGGAATAGGTTACTTATTATTTTTGATATAATTTCTTGCCTGCATCATAATATTTATCCCCTTCTGTCCAGAACGGAGTTTCTGGGTTATTAGCAATATTTCTGCAAGCTAAAACATAAGATTGAAAAAATTTGAAGAGGTATTCATAATCTAAAGTATCCGGATTATCGGTTACCTGATGGTAATATTTGGTTATTTCTTCGTCAAATGCTGTAAACCCCATACTAAAAGTAGGAGCAGGAATGCCTTTTGCCGCAAAGTGCACATTATCTGAGCGATCAAATAATCCTTGCTCTGGTGCAGGGTCATCTATAGCTTTAAGTCCAAAAGCAGCAGCAGCATCGACAATATCTTTTTGTGCAGTGGTTCTGCCCAAACCAACAATAGTAGCTATCGAGGTATCATTATAACCACCATTGTCACTATTAAAACAATATACCATTTGATGAAGCGGTAATACAGGATGGTTTACGTACCATTTACTACCTAAAAGTCCTTTTTCTTCTCCGGTAAAAAGAATAAATAAAGCAGATCTTTTGGTAGGGTATTTAGCAATATTTTCTGCGGCAGAAAGCACAGTAACTGTTCCTACTGCATTATCTCTGGCACCATTGTAAATAGAATCATTATTTACAGCTTTACCAATACCTACGTGATCGTAGTGTGCAGAGTAAATAACATATTCGTTT
Source organism: Aquimarina sp. (assembly GCF_977115655.1). Lineage (NCBI taxonomy): Bacteria > Pseudomonadati > Bacteroidota > Flavobacteriia > Flavobacteriales > Flavobacteriaceae > Aquimarina > Aquimarina sp. Next base: position 81,248 of record NZ_CDSBKO010000020.1, on the reverse strand, counting down.
TTAAGAACCGGATCAGAACCTTCAATATATCCCACTACATTTTGTGAGAGAACATCCCTTTTTTGAATCCCTTCTACAACTATTTCCATATCGATCTCGTTTTTTTTATCAAAGGCAGCACTAATTTCTTCCTTTTGGTCATTAATCCAAGTGTGAGAAAAAGTACCAGAATCTTCATTTTCCCCTGCAACATCCATTTTATCTCCATTAAAGTAATGTTCCATTCTACCCCAGGTAGCATCATCCACGTTACAAATTTCGATAAATCCAACAGCACCTTTTTCTTTGGCCAATGCCATTTTTTCTTTTGTTTTAGAAAAAGCAGATCTAATATCTTTATTGTCCTTGGTACCAACAATAGAGATTACATATTTTCCAGTAACGTCTATATTTTTATAATCTTCTTCCAGTCCGTGATTTAAAAAAACAGCTTTTCCTGTATAGTTGGTATTTACCGATGCAATGGTTAGTATTTTATCCAGATGTAAGGTACCTGCTTTAAAAATGGTTTTTGTTGCGGCAGAAGTTTTTTTAAGTAGTACTGTTTGAAAATAACTGTTAGTATCTTTAATTTGTTTTACTCCATAACCACGTAACATATTGGCTAGGTATTGTGCAGCAATTTTATTTTCGGCAGACCCGGTTTGTCTTCCCTTTAATTCATCTGAAGCAAGAAAATAAATGTGCCCTTCGATTTCACTTTTTGAAACAGTAGATTTCACTTTGTCTACCTCAGATTGAGCAGAAATAGAGATTGTAAATATCAAAAATAATGCAGATAGAATAGATTTTTTCATAGATAAGATCGGATATAAATTGTAATAAAAAAGTCTTTTGGATGGTAGGTTACGGTTTTCCATCCTTATCAAAGATAGTAATTAGTGATTTTATACAATAACAAATGTAACAAGGGTTGGGTTTTCTCCAAAACAAATGTTAATTCTAATTTCTTATACATGGTATAAGTTCCTATCTTATGCAAAATGTGCTAACTTTATCTAGTAAAATCTATATGCGTTTTTTTTTAAAAGAAAAGTAAGGACTTAAAAAAGAATGACACTATTAAGTGTATAGAAAACATATAGCTAATGGAAAAAGAAAAAAGAGTGTTTAAAAAAGGTTTTGCGTTTAAAGTATTTGAGGCTCCTGAGCAGTCTCCTTTTGATAAACTTTTTGATATTTTTCAAGAAATTATTACACATACTTCTGGAGATTTGGATGAGGCTTTAGATTGGATGAAAGAGCTGGATAAAGAATATCAATTAACCGATGAAGAATATACATTAGACGATTTCGTAGAGGATTTAAAAAAGAAAGGATATATAAGGGAAGAAATAAAGCCAGATGGTAAAGGAAGTATGGCTATTACAGCTAAAACCGAACAAGCTATTCGTAAAAGAGCATTAGATCAAATATTTGGAAAATTAAAACGTAGCGGATCGGGAAACCACAGAACCAATTATATTGGTAAAGGCGATGAACACTCCGGAGAGTTTCGGAATTATCAATACGGGGATTCTTTAGAACGAATATCCATGACAGAAAGCTTTAAAAATGCACAAATTAATCATGGTATCGGGGATTTTAATTTAACAGAAGAGGATCTTGTAGTCGAAGAAACCCGTTTTAAAGCACAAATGAGTACCGTTTTAATGATCGATATTAGCCATAGTATGATATTATATGGCGAGGATCGTATTACTCCTGCCAAAAAGGTAGCAATGGCGCTGGTAGAACTTATTACTACCAAATACCCAAAAGATACTCTGGATATATTGGTGTTTGGTAACGATGCATGGCCTATAGAGATCAAAGATTTACCATATCTGCAAGTCGGGCCTTACCATACCAATACCGTAGCGGGATTGCAATTAGCCATGGATATGCTGCGCAGAAAACGTAACACCAATAAGCAAATTTTTATGATTACCGATGGTAAACCAAGTTGTCTTAGATTACCAGACGGGCAATACTATAAAAACAGTAATGGTTTGGATCGCCATATTGTAAACAAATGCAATATGATGGCACAACAGGCCAGAAAACTACATATACCAATAACTACTTTTATGATTGCAAAAGATCCTTATTTAATGCAGTTTGTAAGAGAGTTTACCTATGCAAATCAGGGCAAAGCATTTTACACAGGTCTAAAAGGGCTTGGTGAAATGATTTTTGAGGATTATGAAACCAATCGAAAAAAAAGAATTAAAGGATAAATTAATTTCAAAATTTTGAACAGGAAGCTTACATGACTTCTGTTTAGAAATAAAAGAAAATATGAAGGAACAAATAGATATTAAAAGCATAAAAACATTAGGTCAGTTAAAAAAATCGGGATATAAAAGTATATCTATAAAAGATGAGCTAAGAAATAATTTAAGGACTAAAATAAGTAATAAAGAAAAAACTTTTACAGGAATTCATGGATATGAAAACACCGTAATTCCAGAGTTAGAGAGAGCTATTCTGTCTCGTCATAATATTAATCTATTAGGATTAAGAGGGCAGGCAAAAACACGATTGGCAAGACAAATGATTACCCTTCTGGATGAATGGATACCGGTAATTGAAGGGTCTGAAATTAATGATGATCCTTTTCATCCAATTTCCAGATATGCAAGTAATTTAATACAAGAAAAAGGAGAAGATACACCTGTAGCATGGGTGCACAGATCCCAGCGTTTTGCAGAAAAATTAGCAACACCAGATGTAACGGTAGCAGATATTATAGGAGATGTAGACCCAATTAAAGCAGCCAACTTAAAGTTAAGTTATGCAGACGATCGTGTTATTCATTTTGGAATGATCCCCAGAGCTAATCGCTGTATTTTTGTAATTAATGAATTACCAGATTTACAAGCCCGAATACAAGTGGCATTGTTTAATATATTACAAGAAGGAGATATCCAGATTAGGGGATTCAAATTACGGTTACCATTAGATATGCAGTTTGTGTTTACTGCAAACCCCGAAGATTATACCAATAGAGGTAGTATTGTTACCCCGCTAAAGGACAGAATAGGGTCACAAATCTTAACACACTATCCCGAAACTATACAAACAGCAAAAACGATTACCCAACAAGAAGCAAAATTAGACTCCAGACAAACCGATCTGGTTTATGTTCCTGATTTGGCAAAGGATTTATTAGAACAAATTAGTTTTGAGGCCAGAGAAAGTGAATTTATAGACCATAAAAGTGGTATAAGCGCAAGAATGAGTATTACTGCTTATCAAAATTTATTGAGTACAGCAGAGTACAGGGTATTGCGGTCTGGCGAAGATAAAACAACCTTGCGATTAAGCGATTTTATAGGCGTTATACCTGCTATAACCGGTAAAGTAGAACTTGTGTATGAAGGAGAGCAGGAGGGAGCTGCATCTGTAGCATACTCTTTGATTGCAGATGCAATTAAGACACTTTTTGAAGACTATTTTCCAAAGATAGAAAAACTACAAAAAGAAGAGTATCAAGATCCATATCAGGATTTGACAAATTGGTTTTTTGAAGAAAGTGGATTTGAACTGTTGGAAGATATTACAGACAAAGAGTATAAAGAAAAACTGGAAACAATAATACCGCTTAAGGTTTTGATAAAGAAGTACCAACCAGAAGCTAATCCTGAAGATCAGTATTTTATGATGGAGTTTTTGTTATGGGGATTGGTAGAATATAAAAAACTAAGTAAATACAGACTGTCTGAAGGTTTTCGGTTTAAAGATTTGTACGGGAGCTATATAAGTGATTTGTAAATTAAAAATAATCCGGGTTTAAAGAGTGCTAAAGGTTTTTTGATGATATTCTGTTTTAGTCATCAAAATGACCTGAAAATGTGTTATTTCATGCTATTAATATAATTTTTTTTATAGATTTTTTGTCTATCCATATCTTGCTTAAGGATTCATAAATGATATACAAAATATTTGTATTCTTAAAACTTAACATCATGAAACACAAACTCAATTTTTTACTCACAGCATTTTTATTGCTTAATTTTTTTGTTTATTCCCAAACGTTTATTCGGGATTTTGGAGGCGAAACCACAAAACACCAGATTAAAATGAGTTTTGCCCCAAAATCATGGGGAGTTGTAGATCTTTTGATCGAAGTAAAAAACACCGGTCAAAATAATATTAGTGCTAGAGGGGCTAAAATTCAATTTCTATCCAACCAAGTGCCCAGTTTGGTCAATTTTATTCCCAACGGAAGTATATCGTATCCCAAAGCTGTAAATATGAAATCAAATCCTGATGGAAGTAATTACTTAAATACGATTACTATAGATCTTGCCAATGAACCCTGGGTAGATTATAAATTATCTGCAGGAGAGAGTTTTAAAGCTCAAATTGATCTTAAAGCAGTAACCTCATCACTAGAGGATATAGCAAATACTTTTCGGTTTTATCCAGAAAATGGAGAACCTTCCTTATTTACAAATGTAACTACTACTATAACTGGTAACGACTCTAATGCTGTTGAGGTTACTTATAAAAACGCAGAATTTAATACCGAAGTAACAAAAACAATTACTACAACAGAGACTGGTTTATTGCGAATTAATAAAGAATATACTATATGGGCAAACGATTTTATCTCGGGCACTTCTATATACAAAAGCGCATACCCAGAAACAGCGCCTTTATCTTTTGTGCCATCAAGTACCAACACCACAATTTCGATACCATATACTAAGTCTGTTATTAAAAAAGAAAATCTAACAGTCAATGTAAAAGGACTTCCCGATGGAGTATCGACAACCATAGATTTAAAAAATAAAGACATAAATACCGTTACCAAAAATGAAAAAATTGTAAATGGAAAAAATACTATTGCCGAAGTTATGGCAGGAAATTATTTGGTAACCATTTCTACTTATACAGATACTGCCAATGATATAATATATGTGCCAAGGTATAATAGCAATATTACCATAGTAGAAGATAAAACAAACACATTTGATGTTTCTTTTGCAGGTTATCCTGTTAAAGAGTTTACCGTAAAAGGATTTCCAAAATATTTATCTCATGGAACTGTGACCAGTGCTTCAGATGCTATTGATAAAGATTTGAAGAAGGCTGAGCTAAATGTATTGTTTAAGTATTCTGGTTTGGATGGAGCAGGGGACAGAGGAAAAATCCCTGATATGACCGCTACTATCAATACCATTAAGCAGGCAAGACGGTTAGAGGCATTTCAGGACGGAAAAACTATACTTCCCGTAATGGTTCATTATACAGCTAATGCAAGTGGTGGTGGATCAGGAGAAGCTATAAAAGATATGACAGAAAATAAAAACCTGTATTATCATTACAGAAACTTGATTCAGGAAATTAAAGTAATGTTAAGTTATGAAGATGCAGATCACCCTAATCCGGGAGCTTTTGTTATAAGTCCGGATCTTATAGGAGCGATTCAACAAGATGTTGTTTTTGGGCATGATCTTAATATAAGAACTATAAAAATTGAAGTGAATAAAGATATTAAAAAAGCTTTTGCAGATGAAAACTTAAACAATACCGATCTTCCTGCTTTTTCTGAAGACTTAAAAGGATATTTTCAATCCATTAATTTTTTGATCCATCATGTAGGAGAGTGTAAAATCCCGTTTGGTTATCAACAAAATGTGTGGGCTGCCGGATCTGCAAGATGGGTATATGAAAAGGCAAACGAATTTAATAGCCCTGTTAATGAGGCTATAGAAGTAGCAGACTTTATGAATGAATTAGAGCTGTACACAGGAGATTGGAAACCTGATTTTATTGCTTTTGACAGATATGAGCGTGATTGTTTTGGTCCGGTTTCTATAGATAGCTACGCATGGACTGCAAAACATTGGGATAAATATTTGATTTTTTGTAAAGAAATAGCACAACGAATAGGAAATGCACCTATCATGCTATGGCAAATTCCCGGGGGGCACATGCCAACTGTAGATGAAAATATAGTAAATTTTGATGTTGCCAATCATTCTTCTGCTTCTGCACCTTACTTTTTTGGAGATAGCAGAATAGGAACAGATCTTGGTAAAATACATTCTGATGTAAAAAATATAAAACTAACACAACCCCATTATGCTGCCAAAAATATAGGAGAGCATCTTAGCAATGATAATGGGTATGACTGGGGTACTTCTAATATGCAAAAACTGGCAGATATGAATGTTTTTAGTATTTTATGGGGCGGGGGGTCTACAACAGGCGCAGCTCCTATAGGTACTAATGGAGATGACGACGGGTGGCTGGCTTCAAAAATAGCTGAATATTCTAAAAAACCGGTATTTAAGACTATTTCGATAGTACCATATCAGGATGCATCGTATTGCCAGAGTACCTCTTCTTCAGTAAATAATAAAAATAATAGAAATAATACAATAAACTTAGAAATATATCCTGTTCCCGCAATCAATCAATTGCATATAGAAAGCTCTTCATTGAATAGTCAATTTATGATAATTGTCTATGACCTGCATGGCAAAAAAATAACAGAGTATAAAAATCAAAAAACCCTGGATATTTCGGGTTTATCCAAAGGTGCTTATATATTAAAAGTACAAGATCTAAATGCTTCTGGTAAAACAGCGTCTAAGCTATTTTATAAAAAATAATACATAGTTTTTACCACCAAACGATAAAAAATCGTTGATAAAAATCTTCGTTACTTTTCATCCAGAGTAACGGAGATTTTTTTTGAGATAATAATACCTCTATAGGTTCAATAATATCCTTAAAAGAGAACCAGGTATCACAATGTTTAGGAGCAATCACCCAATCTTTTTTTTGTGGTATATAAAATTGGTAAGAACCATATTCAATTAAAGTAAAAGCCTTTATGGGTATCCAATAGCCCACTATACATTGGTTGTTGATGTATGGAAAAGTAGTTTTTTTAAGAGAAAGAGGAACAAAAAGATTGGCAAGATAGCATACTTGTTGCTCTATGGTATATGGATCGATTTGTGTTTTTTGTAATATAGCAAGTGTTTCTTCCTGATATAAGAGAGGGAATTGTTTATGTATAAGTTTTTGTATTTTTTGGAATAAAGAATCTTTTCGGTTTGGTCCTGTCCATTGTTGCAATTCTCCATGTATAGCAGGATCCAACAGATAAAATTTATACACAAGTTCTACATGGATCACTTTGTTTTTATGTAGATCTTTTAATAAAAAATCCAATTCTCCGATGGTTGTTTTATCTTTAAATATCTGTATGTTTTTTGCAATAATACTATACTGCCCCGAGTTTGTAATACAGTATTCAAAAAAGCGCTCTGCCCGTTTACCAAGGACTTCATTTTTTGAGATGTTTATTTTTATGTGTTGATCTATACAATAATCGGATTTTGCTAAATCTACAAAGTTAAATGGTATTATGGGCAAAAATTTTTTGTTGATATATAAAGAATTGCTTTCCAAAAAACCCAGATATTCATTTATAATTGGCATTTAGGTAAGTTTGGATTTAGAAAAGACAGAAAAATATTTGTTGATGATAGGTTTTAATATTTTTCTATCTATAGGTTTGGATACAAAGTCATCACAACCAGCATCCAGTGCTTTTTGTATATCTTCTTCTGTAGAGTAAGCAGTTTGTGCTACAATAGGCAAGCCGGGCCTTATTTTTTTTATCTTTTTTGTAGCAGTATATCCATCCATTATAGGCATTCTTATATCCATTAGTACTAAATCAATTCCTTTGTTTTTTTTGCATATTTCCACAGCTTCTTTACCATTTTCTGCACGATAAATTACAAACTTAAATTCTTTCATATTATGCAGAATAGTTTTTAAGTACAAAAAGTTTATTTCCCCATCTTCAACAATAAGGATTACTTGTTTAATAGAAGAGGTATACGGTATTATGTCTGTGTCTATAGATATATCCCGGGGTATAGTCGTAAAAACCGGATTATATGGTATGGTTAAGATAAAGCTGGAACCTTTGTCGGGCATAGAAGAAAAAGAGATGTTACCACCAATTAGCTTGGCATTTTTTTGAGCTATAGATAAACCTAATCCTAGCCCGTCATAGCTTTTGGTTACTTCTTTCTCAGATTGCGTAAAGTTTTTGAATATTAATTCCTGGTCTTCCGGTTTTATTCCTATTCCGGTATCTTTTATGCTAATAACCAAAAAACTTCCTTTTACTTCGCAATAAATTTCGACCATGCCTTTGGTAGTAAATTTAATAGCATTGTCGATGAGGTTACGTAATATTTTAGTAATTTTTAATTTATCTATTAATATAAGACCCTGTTTATTTGTTAGTTGACTGTCAAGATGTATAGCTATATTTTTACTAATCGCTTTGTTTTGAAAATCTGAAAACAGTATATCCAATATCGTATTAAGATTTACTTCTTCAAATCTAACTTCTACCTGATTGGTTTCCAGTTGAGAAATTTCTATAATATCATCTATAATATTTATTAATTGATTACTGCTTTCAATAATAATTTTAGAATATTTTTTTTGATCTTCGCGAGTAATTTTCGGATCATTTAGTAATTCAGAAAACCCTATAATACCATTCATAGGAGTTCTTACTTCGTGGGATATGTTATGGATAAAGGCTGTTTTAAGCTTATTGCTTTCTTCTGCTTTTTTTTTAGCAAAGTTAAGCTCTCTTGTTTTTTGTTGGATTAAATACTGTAAATACCTGTTAAGGGAAAGAATTATTATTAGTAATAGTAATGCCATTGCGGTAAGGGTAATCCAAAAGTTGGTTTTTTTATAATACGGAACTACAGGATTATACAACCAATTATCAAAAATAACTTGTTTTTCGCGATCCGTAATACTACTGGTAGATTTTAAAATAATTTGGTTAAGATATGCGTTACTTTTTTGAACGGCTAAACTTGGAGTATAGCTATATTTTATTTCTGAAACAATTTTAAGACCGTCCAGTTTTTCTGTTTTTATAAGATAATTGGCCACGGCTTTTGGCCCGATATATGCGTGGTATTTTCCAGAAAGAACTTGTCTTAAACAGGTAATGTCATCTATTTCGGTAGATATACTAAGGTTTTTTTCTTTTTCTTTTAATACATCATGTATGGCATAATCCTTAGGTACAGTTATTATTTTATCGTAGTAATCCTTCAGGGTTTTTCCATAATCAACATCTTTTCGGGTAACAATAGTATGACTGGATTCAAAAAGTTGGGAGTAGAAGTTAAGATAAGAATCCCGTGGTGCAGTTTTTTGTATTTCTAATATAATTTCAATTTTATTGTTTTTTGCATCATTTAGCAAATCTTCCCAATTGGTATATAATTTTTGTTGAAACTTATGATTTGTTTTTTTTTCGATAAGAGAAAGGTAATCAATTAAAATACCGTCTATTTTTTCATTTTCATTGATAAATTGATACGGTGCATAGTAAGGAAAAACACCAACAGTAATGCTATCGTTGTTTTGAAGCCATTTTTTTTGTTGATCGGTAAGTGTTGCAGAATTGGAGCAAGAAAAAAAACCTAACGTTAAAATAAGTGCAAAGGAGATATAAAGTAGTCTTTTTACCATAGCTTTTACTGGTTATCCTTTACTTTTTTATCCCCTATTAATAAAGATAGTATATAAAAGCTACACTTTCAAGAAACAACCTTCTTATTTTTAGAATTTATTAAGATTTTAAATAAGTTTTTAAAGTTGGATTAACTGTTTTGAACAGAATGAGTGGGTAAATATTTATGTAGTATTGTTTTTATTGCTTTTGGATCTATAGGTTTTGAAACAACGTCATCACATCCTGCATTAAAAGCATTTTGGATATCCTTATCATTAGTATATGCTGTTTGTGCGATTACAGGAAGATCAGGGTGTATGTTTTTGATCCGTTTGGTGGCGTCATAGCCATTCATTTCAGGCATTTTGATATCCATAAACACCAGATCTACAGCATTATTGTCTTCGCAAAAAAGAGTAGCTTCTTTACCATTATTAGCCCGATGGATAATCAAATTATAATCTTCTGTTTTGAGTAAGATGGTTTTTAATACTAAAAAATTCACATCACCATCTTCGGCAATTAAAATAGTGTAGGGTTTTGCTTTTGCAGTATATAACGTAAGGATTGGGGGATCGTTGTAGTTTTTAGCGATAAATGCGGTAAAAGGTATTTCGAGCCGAAAAGTGGATCCTTTATCAGGAATAGAAGAAAAAGATAATTTGCCGTTCATTAATTTAGTATTTTCTTTTGCTATGGTTAACCCAACCCCAAGCCCACCATATTTTTTTGATATTTGGTTTTCAGATTGCAAGAAACTTTTGAATATAAGTTCTTGATCTTCTGGTTTTATTCCTATACCAGAGTCTCTTACTGTTACCATTAAAGAACCTTTATGAATTGCACAAGAAATAAGTATAGCTCCTCTTTTTGTATACTTGATAGCATTTTCAACCAGTCTTTGGATTATTTTATTAAGCTTTGATTTATCTATATATATAAAGCGATGATGATCTGCAATGCTGTTGTTGAGCAATATTACTATTCCTTTTTCTTTGGCTTTGGTTTCATATATAGAAAAAATGGTATCAAAGAGTTCATGTAAATCAGTTTTTTCAGGGTTAAGTATAACTAGTTTGGTTTGTAGTTCTGAAATTTCAAGTATATCATTCATAGTATTCATTAATTGTTTACTACTTTTTGATATAATTTCAGAATATTTTATTTTTTCCAGGGCATTCATTTTTTCTTCATTTAAAAATTTAGAAAACCCAATAATACCATTCATAGGTGTTCGAATCTCGTGGGAGATATTCTGGATAAATGCAGATTTTAATTCATTGTCTTTTTCGGCTTCTTCTTTGGCTATTTTTAGCGACTTTGTTTTTTGTTTTACGACATAACCCAAATAAAAATTCATACTTAATATAGTAACCAATACGGATAGCACAAAAAGCACAGAAGGTATCAAAAAACCGGCTCTTTTATAAAAGGGTTTTGTTTCTGTATAAAGCCAGTTTTCCAGAATGTTCTGGTTTTCAGAATCAGAAATAGTAAGGATAGCCTTTTTAATAATGTCATTAAGAACCTTGTTTTTTTTATCTACAGCAATTAAGGGTTTATAGGGTATATCTGTTTCTGAGGATATTTGCAGGTTATTTAATTTTTTGGCATTAATAAGATAGTTAGCAATTGATTTAGGACCAATATAAGCATCATATTTTCCTGAATTCAGGTTTTGAAGACAAACCAAATCATTTTTATTATCTGTAAAAATAATATTGGGATATTTTTTTTCTAAAAGTTCTAAAATGGCAAAATCTTTTGGAACTACTATTTGTTGTTTATTAAAATCAGTAATTTGTTTGTTATGGGTAGCATCTTTTCGGGTAACAATAACATGATTAGATTCAAAGAGGCGAGAATAAAAATTGAGGTAGGTATCTCTGGATGGAGTACTTTCTATTTCTATAATTATATCTATCTTATTACTTCTGGCATCCTCCATTAATTTTGGCCATTCAGAATAGTATTTCCTTTTAAACTTATGGTCTATTTTGTCTTCAATTAAGCTTAAGTATTCAATAAAAATACCTTCGATAGAATTATTATCATCTATAAACTGATAGGGAGGATAATAAGGACATAATGCAACAATAATAGAATCATTTTGTTTTAGCCAATTTGCTTCTGTATCTGTTAAAATCTTTTTCTTTACACACGAAAAGGACAGAACAATATACAGAAAACACAGAAGAGGTAAAAGAAATGTTTTTCTATTACACATTTGTATTGAATAAAATAATTATAGAACTATAATGATGTTAAAAATGTTTTATATAATTATATATTGAAATTAAAGTTAATGATTATTTGCTTTTAATAAGGAAGTTGTGTGTTATTTTTTTATTTCGGTGCCATCCGGATAAAGAGCGAACCTACCTATATAGGGATCATGAACATGATCATAACCAGACCATGGCCAACCACCAAATTCTGTTTGTTGGTATTCATGTATGGCTTCTCTGATTTCTATTTGGCTATTCATAACAAAAGGACCTTGTTTTACTACAGGCTCGTTAATTGGTCTGCCTTGTAAAAGTAAAAAATGTGCTTCGGCACTTCCATTTTTTATGGTTAGTTCCTTATCGGCGTTTAGTATTATTTCATGGTTAACGGGTATGGTATATCCTTCGCTAATTAGGTCGTTCCCTTTAAAAAAATATAAAGATCTGTTTATTCCTTTGGATGCGCCAGAAAAAGTAAATGTTGCATCGGGATCCATTTTTATGGTCCAGATAGCTATTTCATTTTTGGGATCTGCAGCCCAGGAATCTGGTGCAGGTGCGGGGGCTGTTTTATCCTTAAATTTTCCTGCAATTAAGGTAATTTGAGTGATTTTTTCAGAATCATCTTTAGTTTTAATGATCGGAATTTCGTCACTCCATAACATCTTAAAATGTGGATCTGTCATTTTTTTATCTCTTGGTAGATTAAGCCAGATCTGAAACAATAAAAAGGGATTTTCTTTTTTGGTATCCAATAGTGGAAACATTTCAGAGTGTTGTACGCCTTTACCAGCGGTCATCCATTGCACATCTCCATTGCCAAAACGTCCTGCAGCACCCAAAGAATCTGAATGATCTACTAATCCTTTTTGCACAATTGTAACGGTTTCAAAACCACGATGGGGATGTGCAGGAAATCCGGGTACATTGGTGCCATGATACATTCGCCAACCATCTTTTAAAGTAAAATCCTGACCTATATTTCTTCCTTCGAGTGAGGCATCTGGCCCTAATTTTCCATTTCCTTTTGGATATTGATCTTCGTGATATGCACAAAACAAAAAGGGATCACTGGTTTCCCAAGTAAAACCTAAAGGTCTAATTTTAATAATTGCAGACATAGTTTAGTATTTTGATCCTTTGCTAATATTAGCAGAAGATTTTGTTATAAATGCTCTAATATCATCGTTGGCTTTAATTAAATCTTCGTTACGCAAATACATCATGTGTCCGCTACGATATCCCTTAAAACTAAGGCGATCTGTAAGTTTACCATTGGCATTAAGCTGCCACATCACATATTTTGCATTAAAATAAGTAGTAGCACCATCATAATAACCAGATTGTATCATGGTATGCAGATTAGCATTCATAGCCATCGCTTTTCTTAGGTTTTCTCCTGTTTGGTTACCTTTTGTTCTATCCCATGGTCTTACAGGTCCAAACATATTATATTTAAGATCTGTTTTAAAGTTAAGTTCTTGACTGTAATAATAATTTATAGCAGGAGTAAATGCATGTAACCATGAGGTTAACTCACTATTGTAATCTGGTGTGTCTCCTGCTTCTTTTATATCCATTCCTTTATAGCGGGAATCTAGTCTGCCAATAGTATGTCCATCTTTATCTCTTAAAAGATCTTTCCAAAAATAAGCTTTTGGTACTTCGAGGTTATGTTGGCGTATTGTTTTTTTAGAAAGTCCGGAGTAGTATGCCATTTTATCAATAACATTTTCCTTTTTGTCTTTTTCAAGATATCCGCTTTTTACAATCGCAGGTAATAATTCATTAATAGTATAGTTCTCCACTTCTGGTAATATTTCGCTTAGATCTTTATTTTGTAGTTCTGGAGGAAGCATTTTATGATACCATGCTGCTGCTGTAAAATATGGTAACCTGTTAGCGACCTCTACGGGGCCATCAAACTTAAATCCAATTTCCGTTGGTGAGACTAATATTACCCCGTTAAGGTACATCCAGTGTTGGTCTTGTAACTCTAATGCCAAGCCAGATACTCTGGTTGTTCCATAACTCTCACCAATAAGGTATTTAGGAGATCTCCATCGATTATTTCTGGATACAAAAGTGTTAATCCAACCTGCCAGATATTTTACATCTGCTTGTACTCCAAAAAATAGTTCTTTGTCAGGCATTTTTCCATCACTGCCCGGGATCATTCTGGAATATCCGGTATTAACAGGGTTTACAAAAACGATATCTGCAATGTCTAAAATAGAATTAGGATTTGCTTTGATACCGTAGGGTTGTACAGGAAACCCTTCGTCATCAATTTTAAGAATGCGGGGCCCTGTATATGCAATATGCATCCATACAGAGGCAGAGCCGGGACCACCATTAAATGAAATTACCAAAGGTCGCTTTTCATCATTTTTAATATCAGACCTTTTGTAGTAGGTATAAGATAAAGAGGCAATAGGTGTGCCAGATTCATCCCAAACGGGTTGAAACCCCGTAGTAGCTCTGTAAGGAATTGTTTGTTGCTTTATAGTAGTAGTATGATTAGTAACTATAGTAGTATCTATAGGAACTTTTACATTTTGAGCTTTTAAAGAAAGTACAAAGGCAAAAACCAAAATTAATAAAGAAAATATTTTTTTCATCTGTTCAGGATTAGGATACTACTGGATTTTAATTCCTTAATTAAGGGATATAGTTGATTTTACTTTTTAGGATACATACCTCACAGGTTTGTAAAGCCTGCAAGGTATGTATTGAATTTATATTTTTTAATTATGCCCGATATGACATCCACATCCTGGTTGCATAAAACTATTGGATTCCTGATGCCAGGGAAATGCTTGACTATAGTTAACATTCTCCCACCAAAATTTTGTTCTGTTTTTTTGGGTGTTACCTATTTCGTTCATGGTAGCGGTGTCAAATAATCGTCCGTTAACCATGGTATATTTTACGGTTTCTGTATTTCTAATATCTTCCAGAGGGTTTTTATCCAGAAGGATTAAATCTGCCAGTTTCCCTTCTTTAAGAGATCCTATATCGTTTCCTGCCCCAATATATTGTGCGCCATTAATAGTCGCAGCTCTTAAGGCTTCCATATTGGTCATCCCTCCTTGTTGCAACAGCCATAACTCCCAATGTGCTCCCAAGCCTTGTAGTTGTCCATGAGCTCCCAAATTTACTTTAACTCCTGCATCAGTTAATGCTTTACAGGTTTTTGAAACCAATATATGCCCGTTTTCATATTCTTCATCAGGTATCATTGTTCTGTGTCTGGAGTTGGCATCAATAATGGCTCTTGGGGTGTATTTAAGTAGTTTTTCATTTTCCCAAACATTATCATTTTGGTAGAAATAGTATTCTCCATTTACTCCTCCATAATTTACAATAAGTGTAGGTGTGTATCCGGTATTACTGGTTTTCCATAATTCATTTACATCTTTATATACTGGAGCCACAGGGATATTGTGCTCTACACCAGTATGCCCATCCATAATCATGCTCATATTATGGTAAAAAGTGGATCCTCCTTCAGGAACTACATTAATCTCTAATTCTCTGGCGGCTTGTAGTATTTGTTGGCGTTGATCCCTACGTGGCTGGTTATAACTTTTTACAGATTTAGCTCCAAACGCTTTGGTTCTTCTAATAGAGGATCGCGCATCTTCTAAATTATTTACCACAGCTTTAAAGTCACCGTCTGCTCCATATAAAATAATACCAGTAGAGTAGAGTCGTGGTCCTACCATTTCTCCTTTTTTAATCATCTCGGACATTGCAAATACAGACTCTGTATTTGCAGATGGATCATGAGATGTCGTTACCCCAAATGCCAGATTCGTATATAGCTGCCAATGTTTTTGAGTAGTTAAACCATCTCTAAAAGCACCTATATGTGCATGTGCGTCTACAATACCGGGCATAATTGTTTTGCCTTCTGCATTATATACTTTTGCGTCTTCTGGTACAGATATATCAGAGGTGTTTCCTATTTTTTCGATACGATTGTCTTTAATAATTATCGTTCCGTTTTCAATTACCTGATCTCCCTCCATAGTAATTATTCTTGCATTGGTAAAAGCAATTCTACCTTGTGGTTTGTCTGTTTTTACCTTTAAATCAATTGTAATGCCTTTGGTAGTAATTTCTCCTACTTTTTCTGGTGAGTTTGGTAAAAATGTAAAACGATCTTTTATGTTATTTACAAAGTATTCCTCCCCAAGGGTCCAAAATATTTTTTTGCTATCTACAGACCAATGCAGATTAATTCCTGCATCTTTAGAGATTTGAGAAACAGGTACAGATTTAGTACTGTTATCCAAATCTATTTCTGTGCCGTTAAGTACCAATGGTGCTATAAAAGCTTTATGCAGGTTGGTAAAAGCAATCCATTTATTATCCGGACTTGGAACTAAACGATTGGCATATTTAGATTTGATATGTGTTTTTTGATCTTTTCCGTTAAGGTCCACAGATTTTAATTCTTTGGTTAGTGTACCAAAATATGTGCCTCCTGTTTGGTAAAAGATTCGGGTATTATCTGCCGAGAACATTGGGTATTCTCCTTCTTCTGTTACCAGTTTGTTATTTTCTCCGGAAGAGGACATGGTATAAATACCTGTATTTTTACTAAAACTAAGCCCTTGGTCGCTATTTCCTTCTTCTTTTTTATATATTATTAAAGTATTAGAAGAGTTAAAGGAAGGGGTTCGGTAAATTCCTTTTTGAGTGGTCAATTTGGTGGCAGTACCTCCCGTTGCGGGTATTTTATATATTGCTCCCAGGTTTTCATCATTCCAGGTTACATATACAATTTGTTTACCATCGTTAGAAAAACCAGGTTCGAACTCTAAGTCGTTAGATTGTGAGGTAAGTCGTTGTGGTTTACCATTGGGTAAAGATTTGCTCCAGATATATCCCAGAGCACTAAATATAACTGTTTTACCATCCGGAGAGGTAACAGCATTACGGATTACTTTGGCGGTAAATTCCTCTGGAGCTACAGGGGAATTAAAATGTACGGTTTCTGCTATTTTAATAGTTGCATCTACGGTAAAAGGTATATTGGTTACTTGCTGGTTTTCAATATTTATTTTATTTATTTTTCCGCCAGACCAGAATATAATTTCTTTATTATCAGGCATCCAGTTATAGTTTGGGTATACACCAAATATAGCCCAGGCTTCTTGCTGATCTTTATTTAAGGCATCATAGATTGGCCACTCTTCACCTGTTTCCAGATTATGTATATATAATACTGTTTTGGTACGTACTCTTTTTACAAATGCAAGCATTTTACCATCTCTGGATACTTGCGGTCTTGCCGCTCCACCGGGACCGCCTGTTATAGTAGTCGTTTTGCCAGTTTTAAACTCATATCGTTTAATAACATAGATTTGTTTATTTGGGTCTTTGTTATATTGAAAAAAACCTCCGGGGTACATATCCTCTGCATAGTACAGGTATTTGCCATCGGCAGAGATATTGGGTTCGTTAACATCTTGTTGGTCGTTTTTTCTTTTGGTTAATTGTACACCAGATCCTCCTGTAATATGATATTGCCATATTTCGCCTGCTCCAAGAGAGCGTTCTGAAGTAAAGTGTTTTCTGGCTACCAGATAATTACCATCTGGCATCCACACAGCATTGTTTAATAGTCTAAAATCTTCTTTAGTTATTTGTGTGGCAGAGGAGCCGTCGATATTCATAGTCCAGATATTGTCTCCTCCAGTTGCATCGCTGGTAAAAGATATTTTTTTTCCGTCCGGACTAAATCGTGGTTGTATTTCAAAAGGAATACCGGTACGCAGCGCTTTTGCTTTTCCACCAGATACAGGGATGCTGTAGATATCTCCCAAAAGATCAAATACAATCGTTTTACCATCCGGACTAACATCCAGGTTCATCCAGGTTCCCTGATCGGTACTAAAGGTATGAGCTTTATAATTAAATCCGCCTTTAGGATTAGAAATATCCCATTTCTCCTCTTCCTTTTTATTTGTCTTTTGAGAATTAAGATTAAAAGTTAAAAATACCCCGATTAAAAGGGTAATGACAATATGTTTATGCATGTTGAGTGAATTTAGATGCTACCAAAATAAGGATTTATCTCATAATATATCTTAAAGTGATGTTAAGGGTAATTTGCTGTGTTTTTGCAGAAACAAGATATTATATACGGATTGTTTTACCTTATAAAACGTTTTACTCTTAATTATGGAAGCCTTGTTGTATAATAGGGTAAGATATATCCAAAAGGTCTAAATGTTTATAAATTTGAAATTTAAAGGATTTCAATAAAAAAGCGGAGAAAACTCCCCGCTTTGTATTTAAAATTATAAGATACTTGTTTGTATTAATATACAAATCGTAATGCTGTTCTGTCTGAAGCTGTAAATGGTCTGTCATTTCCGTTGCTACAAGCTAACATCCATGAACCGGCTTCTGCTCCTCTTGGCGTTCCTGGTACATATAATGCGCCAAGACGATCTTCACTATCAAATCTTCCTCCACAACTAAAGGAACGGTCTTGATAATCTGTGTGACGAAAACCTATGGCATGTCCGATTTCATGTGCTATAACGGTAGCAGTGTCTGCTCGCAAATTAGCACCACCAAATACACGAGAGTTAAGTACTATTGGTGTAGCAGGTCTGTTATTTCTGGGAAAACCGGCACTACGACCTAAAACAACTCCACCTTGTGGTGTATTAGGAATGTTTTCTGAAAGGATAGCTATATCAGAATTAGCGCGTTGAAAAGTTCTTCTAAAAGAAACATTTAGATTTAATTCGTTGTAACGATTTAGTGCATCATTAAAAGCAGCTCCCATAGTGGCATTAAATGCATTATCCAGATATACATCTATAACAACCGCCCGGTCTCTGGGCAATAAATTAGGGGTTACATAATGTTTTGATGATATTTCATCTGGGCCTCCTTCTTTGTTGTTTAATAAATCACTAATCATTTCTTTGTCCAGAAAAATATCCCCTTCTACTACAAAGCCATTTTTTCCGTTCATTTCGGCTTCATACATGTAATCTGTACTAAAACCTAAAGATTTAATCTGAGTGTTAATTAAAGATTGTTCTGTTTCTTGCTGAAGATCATTTTCTGATTGACAAGAAGTTAAACCTAGCACAGCAATGCTCAGGCATGTGTAAAAAACATTTCGTTTCATAATGTATAAGTTGAGTTTGTTATTTCAAATGTATATTAAACTTTGGTGAACAAAATTTAATAATTGACTTAACGCACAGTTTTTAAGCACGTTGTAATAACTTAATGATGTTATGGTTAATACGTAATTCAGTTTGCGGTATTGTACTTACTTAGGTATGGTTATAAAAAAAATATCTATTTGATTATAACTATACTAACTTGTTAAAAAAACATCTTTTTAGTGTTAAATAATTTTTATTTTTTTTGAAGGAAAAAAAGCACAAAAACTAAATCTAAGTTTGCTTTTTGAACCTTAAATTTTAACATTTAAGCCTTAAATTTAACTTTTCATTATGTTAATTATTGTGAAAATGAAGTAGCCTATGAAAGAGGATTTGGTATTTTAAGGGGGTTACTATTCAATATTAAAAGATTTAATATGGTTAAAATACTTAGATTTTAGAGGTTTACCTTAAAACAATATATATTGAGAGCAGGTTTTGTTTTCACTTATTTTAGGGTTATTGATTTTACCAATTATTTCTGGACTTTACATTAGCAATACAGAGTTTAATGATTTCATCGATACGTTTATCCCTTGTTTCTTGCCGTTTGGCCTGATTAAGCCAATACAAGTAACTTTTGCGATATCCCTGGGCAAAACTTTGGTAGTTTTTAAATGCATTTGGAGTTTTATCAAATACATCTTGAAGGTCTTTTGGTATAATTCCGTTTTCTACATCGTCTATAGCAATCCAGGAGCCATTTTTTTTTGCAATTTCAATACTAAGCAAACCACTGCTGTGCATAAGATCGTTTTGTATAAGATCTGTGATATAGGTTTTATTGACTTTGCTCCAAACACTTTTAGGTTTGCGCGGACAGAAATATTGCCTACGGCGTTGTTCGTCGATTTTTTTTACGGTAGAGTCTATCCATCCATAGCATAAAGCTACTTTTACTGCTTCTTCCCAACGCATACTGGGTTCAGCGCTTTCCACCTTATAAAATATAAGATATACACCTTGGTATTGATCGTGGTTTTTATGTAGCCACACACGCCACTCCTGATCGTTTTTAAAATATAACTCTGGTTTATGGATCATATTTTTCTGGAAACTATCTTTTCGGTTTTATTTATTTATTTTTTGAATTTTATATCATTTTCTTTAACCGCAAAATAAAAGGTATTTTCAACATTTTGATGCCCTTCCCAAATTAATTTAACCTTATTAGCTTTTAATGCATTGGCGCATAAAAAATCGGGTACAAGCGCCATTCCTTTATTATGGCTTATACATCGTATGATAGAAAGGATATCGGGAACAATATAGTTGGGTTTAAATACTTGCTTTTTATTAAAATTATAAGACCAAAAAGTTTTTGAATACTCCATAACGTTATATGAGCAATACCAAGTCTGATTGGCAAGCTGTTCTTCGAGTTTTTTCCATTCTTTATTTTAGATAGATAGTTCCAGATTTGAAGTATTTGTTTCTGTACCTGCAATGAGCTGGATTTTTTCTTTAAAAAATGGAGTATATATAATAGCAGTAGTATTAATTTTTTTGGAGTTATCACCAAATCCAAAATACCTTCGTTTAATTCCTTTATCATCTGTGGATATTCTCCAAAATGTGCTATAATATCAAAACCTAATTCTGCTATATAGGGCTCAAAAAAGTACTGAAAAACCTCAGAGCACATCCCAATACTTACTGTAGGGGTGTTATCCAAACCTTTTTTTCTAAAATGTTGTTCTGCTTTTTCTAATTTTTTTAACGCATCAATAATATAATCATACATCATTACCCCTCTAACTGTAGGAATCATTTTTCTAGAAGTCCTTTCAAACAATTTATATCCTACATAAGATTCTAAAGAGCTTATATGTAGACTAACCCCGGGTTGGGAAGAGTATAATACCTCAGGCTTTTGTTAAGTTGCCTTCTTCATAAACAGCCTTAAATGTTCTGTACCATTCTAGATTAACCATGCTATTATGATACTAATGTATGATTTGTATTATTTATATAATATAAAAAAGCAAAATACTTTTACATACTAATTTAAAAACGAATACAATGAAAAATATTTTGATAATTAATGGTTGGCACTCTTTTTCAGATTCTAAAGGTTTGTTTAATAAGTCTTTGTTTAATATTACAAAAAACTTTTTTATAAGGTTAGATTATTATTCTGTAAAAGAAACACACATAGATAAAAGGTATAAGATAAAAGAAGAGGTATCTAAATATATTTGGGCAGATATTATAATCTATCACACCCCTGTATGGTGGTTTTCAATACCATTTAAGTTTAAAAAGTACTTTGACGAAATCTTAGCAGCAGGTTATCATAACGGGATTTGGATGAGTGATGGAAGGAATCCTGAGAATCCTGAAATGAATTATGGAACAGGCGGACTGTTGCATGGCAAAAAGTACATACTTATATCAATTATACTTTGAATTTACCGCAATAAAACACCCTTTTTCCCTTTCTGTTTCATCATAAAATGAAACCGTAACTAAGGCTATGCTTTAATTTTCTAATTTATAAAAAGAAAAAAATCATTATTTTCTTTTACGGTAAATTCAAAGTATAATTGGTATTACTATAAGTTGGAATGTCCCAAAAGGTACTTTTGCTTTATCGGGTGAATTTTTTAAGGAAACTGATTCTGACCAAAGTGTCTTATCGGGTTTTCATGCAATGAATAGATATATAGGATTGGGTTTAATAAAATCTATACCATTTTAGGATATAGAAAAAAATGCGGATATACCTAAAGAACTAAAAAAATATACCACATTTTTAGATAATGAATTTAAAAAAGAAGAAAGTTTTTATAAAGGAAGATAAAAAAATGGGCTAAGAGAGATAGTCAGTGTTGTTTTATAAATCTGTATTATAATTTATTCAACAAGATTCGGGTTTTATAGAAATAATGCCAACACTACTTTTACGGTCATAAAATTTGATTTTGATGAACGAGCAAGCATACCTTAATTACAATCGCATAGCAGAAGCTATTCAATATATACAACAAAATTTTAAAGAGCAACCTGGTCTTAAAGAGATCGCTGATAAAATTAATCTAAGTCCGCATCACTTTCAGCGTCTTTTTACCGATTGGGCAGGAGTAAGCCCAAAAAAGTTTTTGCAATATATTAGTATTCAACATGCAAAACAAATTCTGAGCAATTCACAAGCTACTTTGTTTGAAGCAGCTTATGAAACAGGACTTTCAGGCACAGGAAGATTACACGATTTATTTATAAAAATTGAAGGAATGACTCCTGGAGAATACAAAAACAAAGGAGAAAACCTTTCTATCAATTATAGTTACTATGATACCTTATTTGGAAAAATATTAATTGCATCTACTCATAAAGGAGTCTGCTATATGGGGTTTTCAGATAAGAACAATGAAGCTTTGTCTGAATTAAAAGAACGTTTTCAAAAAGCTAAACTTGTTTTTCAAACAGATGATATTCAAGAAAATGCGATGATATTTTATACTAAAGACTGGAGTAAGATGAAACAAATAAAATTACATTTAAAAGGAACAGATTTTCAGCTAAAAGTTTGGGAAGCTCTTTTGAAAATTCCAACAGGAAATTTAACTACCTATGGTAGAATTGCTAATACTATTCAAAAACCAAAAGCTTTTCGCGCAGTAGGTACTGCTATAGGAAATAACCCTATCGCCTTTATAATTCCCTGCCATAGGGTTATTCAATCATCAGGAGTGTTTGGTGGTTATATGTGGGGAGTAACGCGTAAAACTGCCCTTATTGGTTGGGAAGCTTCTAATAGTATGATCCAAAATACAGGCGTAAAATAATGAAAGAGCTGATTACTAAACTCAATAAGGTTGATTGGCAATTGGTAACAGAATCCGTGAACAAAAAAGGCTATGCCCTTATTGCACATATAATATCAGATAACCAATGCCTGCAACTTATCAACGAATACAATATGGAAGATTTATACCGAAAAAAAGTAGTCATGGAGCGTTACCGTTTTGGTTTTGGAGAATACAAATATTTTGCATATCCCTTACCAGAAATGATTCAGGCTATTAGAAAAACAGTATATCCCAAACTGGTGCCCCTAGCGAACCTTTGGATGAAAGTTTTGAAAATAGACAAAATCTTTCCGGATATATTTGATGAGTTACAAACACTTTGCCATCAAAATAATCAATCAAAACCAACACCCTTAATCTTAAAATATGGCAGGGGAGGTTTTAATACCTTGCATCAGGATTTATATGGAGAGGTGTTTTTTCCTGTACAAGCTGTTTTGTTTTTGAATGAACCAGATAAAGAGTATACAGGTGGCGAATTTGTACTCACCGAGCAGGCTCCAAGAGCACAATCCAAAGTTATTGTATTAAAACCAAAAAAAGGTGAGATGCTTATTTTTACTACCAATTTTAGACCTGTTAGGGGAGTAAAAGGATACTACAGGATGAATATAAAACACGGAGTTAGTGAAATACATAGTGGAAAACGGCATACATTGGGAATCATTTTTCATGACGCAGCAAATTAATTAACAGGAATAATAAAACTATGGGTAGACAAAAAAAGAATAGAGTGTATTACCAAATTTATTAATGGTGATGATGAAAAGTGACATACTGTTTTTTTTTGGTTCATTACTTAGTAAAGGATTGCTCTTCTTTATATAGCACAGGTATAAATACCCTGCCAATAAGTAATTGAAAACAATAAATAACAGCAGATAGTATGACAGAAATTAAAACAGTGTAGTCCTTTACCAAAACAGATGTTAAACAGTGTTTTATATATCCTGAAATCCCGTTATAGGCATCCACATGTTTCAGATTATGAATATACTCGAACACCAAAAAAGATAAAATCAATATCCAGTAAAAGGCAAGGAGCACATAAAAATGTTTTTTATAGTTTTTTATTTTATGAATCATAAAGGGAGCTACCCACGAAATAATAAATGCAGAAATAAGGTACATCAAATCAAAATATACAGGAATCCTGATAAGGAATAAATAGTCGATATTTTCAGCAATTAAGCTATGTATAATCATAAGCACTCCTATAATAGAAGCGTTTAAAATACTACTGGCAATATGAAACTTAATTATGCTTTTCATCAAATATAAAAATAGGTGTTCCCTTTATCCTCTAATTCGCGTCGTCCTTCAATAAACCATTTATGACTGTCGCACTTAATCATCCCTAAATCGTTCTTTTCTTGCCCTCTGCCAGCACCGATAGAACAAAATCCATCATCTGCAAAACGATTTTTTTGTATTTCTGTTATAATTTCTACATGTTTAGGGATTCCTGCATATTTAAACACAACAATATCCCCGGCTTTCACTTCTTTATAACTATTTCTTTTTCTTAAAAAAGATTGCCCACTATGTATCTGGCAGGGATCAAAGTAGTGTTTGTTCCCCGAAGTAAAATCACTGCCATTGTACAGGTATATGGCATCTCCTATAAAAACATTACAAAGCCACAGCCTTCCACTTCCCTCATTTGCCAAAAAAACACTGTATAAATCATCTCTCCATGTACTAAGGCCATCTTTCAATTTTGATAAATGCGAAGTATTGCGGATAACATCGGTAGCATCGTTTTTAAAACCTGCCAAGGTAGACAGGGTCATTTTTTGTTTTACAGATAACCTGTCCCAGCTATTCCAGCTATCCAAAGAAGAAGGTTTTCTGGTTGCCTGATCCAGGTTGGGATTTGGAGAAAAAAACCAATTTTGTTCCCGCTGCTGATACTTCCAATAGGAGTCGATAATATC
Source organism: Aquimarina sp. (assembly GCF_977115655.1). Lineage (NCBI taxonomy): Bacteria > Pseudomonadati > Bacteroidota > Flavobacteriia > Flavobacteriales > Flavobacteriaceae > Aquimarina > Aquimarina sp. The sequence goes on along the minus strand of NZ_CDSBKO010000020.1, from coordinate 56,555 downwards.
GGGATCCCGACCCAATTTTTTAGCTGCGGTGATTAAAAGTAGATTCATTTTGTGTTGAGTTCATTTGCGGCATCTAAGCTAGGTAAATTATATCTTTTTTGTTTACGGTAAAACCACAATATTTTTGCATTGTTTTGTTAAGCTATTTGATAATTAGTAATGTAAACCATATTACAAAGATTGTTTTTGAACAACACCTCTGTGACATCCCCTTGAAACTCTCCTGACTCCTGACTTTGATCCCGCGATAATAGTGAGAACAAGAATATTCCTCCGACCTCCGACTCCCGACCCCCTAACTCTTTGATAATCTATATACAGGTAGTAACCCTTATAGTATGAGAGCTTCTGCTAGCGTTACCACCAGTTATTGTACTGCAACATATATTTCTGCTTCTCCGTTGGTTGGGTCGGCAGCCTTTATGCCATACATTTCAAAATCGGTAGTGTAGGCTCTTTGTATATTCATTGCACAAATTTCTTCCCATTTATTAATAACCGCAGTGTCGGTTAGATCTCCTTTGGCAATAAATTTATGATACGTTGCAGGTTCTATCGTTATACCTACCAGACCTTCTGGTATTTTGTCTAAACTGTGTACCCTGTAGCCTATAATGGTAGTGTAAGGCTGAGTATGGTCTCCCTCATAATCGGTATAAACGGCATAGATGGTTTCATCTGTTATATTCGGGATTTTTTCGAGTATATTTTCAGACATAAACTTACCCCAAAGTTCTCCTATATCTTTTTTTGATTTTTCATTCTGGTTAGTGGTTCGTACCGAAATCCCGATTACCTTAAAAGAATGCATTTGTAGTTTTTCCATTTTGTATGATTTTAGTTTTACAATTTTTTCAAAAGTAGAATTGCATAATGACAGGAGTATGTCAGGAGAGCCTTTTTTATTATTTCATTATTTTAGTAGGTGAGTATTTTTTATACCTGCAAGGACAAGTAATGTGTTAAAGATTAAAACGTTCTTTTAATGCAGTTTTTACTCGTTCTAATCCTGCCAAAATGTATTCTTTACGTTCACCTATACCAATTCTAAAGTGATAATCCATACCATAGCAGTCTCCTGCAAGTATAAATACACTTTTTTCGGTGCGCAGCCATTCTGCTAATTCGGTAGAGTTTATATCCAGATTATATTTTATGAATAACATTCCGCCACTTTTTGGAGGTACATATTCAAATAAATTTCCATATTGGTCAAGCCATTTTTTTACTACTACCAGATTTTCATTAAGCATAGTTCTGTTTCTGGTTAGTATTTCTTTACGTTTTTCGGGTTGCAAAGCTATCTCCCCGATGTAGTGACTCATAATTCCGGCGGTTATAGAGGTATAATCATGATATGCCCAAGTATCTGCAATGATTTTTTCCGGGCCAATTAGCCATCCTAAGCGTAAACCTGGTAAAGCATAGGCTTTGGATAAACCACCGTTTACCATAACTTTATCATACATACCTATAAAGCTTTCTATGATTTTACCGTCCAGTTCTGCTCCGCGATATACCTCATCACAATACACCCAGGCATCTACACTTTTTGCAATGGCTACAATTTGTTGCATTTCTTGGGTAGATAGTGTATATCCTGTTGGATTATTAGGATTGCATAATGCGATCATTTTTGTGTTTGTACTAACCAAAGATTTTAGTTCTTCGATATCTGGTTTCCATTGGTTTTCCTCACGTAAGTGAAATGCTTTTGGGATGCACCCCATTTCTTCAGCAATACCCCAGATCTGCATATAGTTGGGTACCATCATTACGACTTCGTCTCCTTTTTCTAAAAGGGTATGACAGGCAATAAAATTAGCTTCAGATGAGCCATTGGTGACTAATACATTTTCTTGATTAGTGCCATTGTACATAGCACTAATTCTATTACGCAAAGGTATAGAACCGTTGGTTTGACCGTATCCTAATACGGTATTGGTTAAGGTGTTTATCTGGTCTTTATCTAGTAACTCTTTAAGAGTATAAGGGTGAAAACCACTTTCGGTTAGGTTATAATCTACAGTGTTTTCGAATAACGATTGTACTCTTTCGAGTTCAAAAATTGGAATGTTCATAAGGTTATGTTTTATTTAATGTTGTTAATTTTATAGTGTTGGTATACTGCGGTTGCGATTTTAATATCTTGTACAGCAACACCTGTAAGGTCTACTATGGTTATTTGAGTATCGTTGGTGCGTTGTAAATTGGGATTTTGAATGGCAGTCCCCAGTTCGGTTATTTTTTTTACAGAAATAGCTCCATCTTTGACCGCATGATATATTTCGCCCCGACTTTTGCTTTGTGATATGCTATCTGCAATTACCAGATCTGCTTTTTGCAGTATACTACTTTCTAACTCTTGTTTGTTTGGGGTATCTGATCCTACTGCTGTAATATGAGTACCTGGTTGTATTTCTGTTGAAGTAAGCAGTACAGTATCAGATGGGGTAGTAGTTACTATTAGATTACAATGTTTTGCTACCTCTACCGGAGTTTTGGCAATATGAACATTAAAATCATTGTTTAGTTCAGTTTTAAATTTTTCTGCATTTTTAAGTGTTCTTCCCCATACCCAAACAGTTTTACACGGGGTGTTTTTTTGTAAAAATTGTAATTGTAATTTGGCTTGAATCCCTGTGCCTAATATACCAATTGCATTTACTTTTTTGGGAGCAAAGTATTTGGCCGCTACTGCTCCGGCTGCGGCGGTACGAATGTCGGTTAGGTACCCCTCGTCTAATAGTATTGCGGTTGGCTGCCCTGTTTTTTGATTAAAAAGTAACATCATGCCCTGACTGGAAGCAATACCAAGCTTTGGGTTATTATAAAAACCAGATGCTATTTTGATGACATAAAACTCTTCTTTTTTTATATAACCATATTTAATATGTACATCTCCGGGCGGATCTTCAAATAATAGTTCCCCTACTGGCGGGACTACCGTTTGCTGATTACTATAGGCTACAAAACCATTTTCTATAGCTGCTATTACATCTATGTTTTTTATACTATTTTTTATGTCTGTTAGATTAATAATAGTTGCCATATTGTGTTGTTATTTGATGTATTAATTCTTTATTCACCTTTTTACCGGTTAATACCAAAACCACATTTTTACCTTGGTAACGATTATTTTGAAGAATTGCAGCTATTGGTAGCGCGGCGGTAGGTTCAATTTGTATTTGGTGGTGTTTTATCATAAAGGCTACTGCTTTTTTTAGATCTTCTTCTTCAATAATTTCAAAACCAGAAAGGTGTTTTTTACAGAGGTCAAAAGTGATTGCATTTTCTTCAATCCCACCTGCTGCTGCATCTGCAATGGTAGATAGTGTACTGGGTGCTACGATAGTATTTTGTAATATAGATTGGTACATCTCTGAAGCATTTTTAGGTTGGCACCCAATTACGGAGACTGTATTGTTATTTTTAAAATAACTACTTATTCCTGAAGCCAGACCACCGCCTCCAACAGGAACCAGGATGATATCTGTTTGGGGTAGTTGTTCCTGGATTTCGATAGCGATAGTGCCTTGCCCTTTTATTATTTCTATATCGTTATAGGGGTGTATTAAAACGCCGTCGATTTGTTTGGCATACATAGTGGCTTTTGCTTCGGTTTCTGCACTGTTTGTACCATAAAAGATAATTTGTAAGGGGTATTGCTCTATAGCCTTAATTTTTACCAAGCTAATGGTCTTTGGAAGAAATAAAACACCATTGAACCCAAATTTTTGAGAGGCATAGCCAAATGCAGCAGCATGATTACCGGTAGAGGCCGCAACAAAGGTTTTATCAAAATCGCTTTTGGTTATACTATTTAGTTTACTTAAAACACCACGTATTTTGAAGGTGCCGGTATATTGCAAAAATTCCATTTTAAGATATACGTTTGCCCCAGAAATTATACTTAATTCAGGAGCGTATACCAAAGGTGTTTTTTGTACCCCTTTTATTATGGTAGCATAAGTGTTTTGTATATCTGTAGGGTCTATCATTATTTTGTAACCGGAAAATTTTGATCTATTTTTTCAATAGATTGTTGAATTAGTAGCACTACATTTTTATAAAACTCGGGGTTGATTTTTTCAAAATCATCGGTTGCTTTGTGATAATCGGGGTGATCCTCTTCGCTAAAAGTGATGTTAGGGATTCCTTTTTTGAAAAACGGGCCGTTATCAGAGGAGTTCATCCAATAATCCTTTGTTTTGTCTTTTGGATTATCATGCCCGTATAAAACGGTTAAGGGGCTGTCTTTTGCAAGCTCTTCTATAAAAGGTTTAAATTGAGGGTAGGGATGGGTACCTACAACATAGATTTCGTTATTGGGGTTACGGCTTATCATATCCATATTGATGTTAAGGATAATGTTAGATAATAAAACGGGTGGGTTGTCCACAAAGTGTTTAGAGCCAAACAATCCACATTCTTCGGCATCAAAGGCAGCAAAGATGATAGAATGTACGGGAGGATTTTTAGAAAAATGTTTTGCCAAAACAAGCAGGGCTGCAGTACCAGAGGCGTTATCATCTGCACCGTTATAAATAGTATCATTTATAATACCAAGATGATCATAATGCGCCCCGATAACAATATATTTTTCAGGATTGGTTTTACCTTTTATATATCCCACAAGATTGGTTCCTGTTCTTGGTTTTTTAAGTATAAAGGTAAAAGGAAAATCATAGTCCCTGTCTATTTTTTTTAGGTTAAGGGTTTTAAAATAAGATCTTATAAAATGTTGTGTTTTATGATTATTTCCTACACCTCGTCCTGAATATTCATTAGAGGATATTTGTTTTTGAATCTCTAATAATTCTGGTGTTTCCATTCCAGAATTGGTAATGATACCATATTTTTCTATTTCGTTTGCGGTCATCCAATATATACTATCTGCTGGTGCAGCTTTCATAGTATACCAGTAAAACTCTGTTTGAATATTGATTTTTGAATAATAGTCCAGATATTTTTTATGTTTCTGGTGGTTTTCAGGAAAATACAAAGCCATACTATCTTTGCTTATCCAAGAGTGTATACCTATTTTTGCAGTAGGGTGTATATCTCGTTTTTTACCTGCCAAAAACATATTTGTTCCACCAGATGTAACTATTCCATTTTTTGGAATATAGGTATTGATATTATGTTTTTTTATCTCTAAGGAAGCTAAAATATTGATATCATTGTCTATAGATCCCGAAACATTTTCCATAACCAATGTAGTTATTTGTGGATTTTGCTGTATAGTTTGTTTAATATCTTTTAGGGTATTAGAACAAATAACCCCTTTCATATAAATACTATCTCTGGCGGTTTGTTTTTTTTTAAAGTAAAATCTGGCTACTTTGTTCTTATCTGTTTTTATGAGTGCTTTTTGTTTGAAAGGTGTATTGGATAATACTTCGGGATACAAAAAAGGAGTAGCAACAGAAACTATAATAACTATTATTAAAGCAATACTAATTTTTTTCATGATTGTATTTATAAATTAATAATTAGTGTAACAAAAAAACCTCCGTATACCTTAATCAACTACTGTTGATTAAGGTATACGGAGGTTTTCCGTAAGAAATGCACTTGTTTTTCCGATGTTCTTCCTTAAGTTAAAAAACAAGCGTGTAACATACTGTTACTATATTTCTACTTTTACAAATATATAAAAAATAATATATTAGAATGTTCATTTTTAAGTATAGTATTAAGCGTCCCGAAACTTCAAGAGAAATAATAAGAGCGGCTAACTAATATAAATTTTCTCTTTAATGTTTCGAGACGCTTAACAATATACAATATTTGTATATAGTATTAAGACGTATTATATCTTAAGGTGTTACAGTAAATTAATTTTTACTCTTAAGGGACTTATCCCGAAAATAAAATATGTTTTTAGAAGAAAACCTGAAGAGCTAGCTCTTAGAATATTGTTTTTTTAGAGTCTGGAGTCATCCTTAAATATCGTTCGGGCGATTATTTTTTTCAAGAATTTCGTTTTTTAATTTAATGATTTCTAAAAGAGTGTGCATTTCTTTTTGGATGCTTTTTCTTATACTAATAAAAGGGATAATTGCGCCAATAATGTAAGAACCATCTATTAAAATCATTTGCCAGATAGAAAAATGTATACTAAACTCTGGAGTAATCATATAAAAACCAATAGTATACAGAGCTATTATTGTAAGAGTAACAGGACCATGTATTTTTTTTCTGAAAGTATAAAAAGCTAATGTATTATTGGTAGTTTTTAAAGCATCATCAACAATATCTATTTTTTTAGATTTTAAAATACTTATGTATTCTATTAATATCCTTAAAGACAGGCTGCCTATCATTAAAAAGACACCAATCCTGCTTATTGTTTCCTTTACTGGTGCGATATAGTAAAAAAAGGATACAATACCTAATACAACAATAGACAGGACAGTAATGTTTCCGTATAGAAAACGGATGTTTGACTTTTTTTTTGCAGTTATGCTAGCAAGCATTTTATCTGTTGCTTCGAGATCATTTTTAATACCCTGCTTACTTTTTTGCCATTTACGTTGCAATTCTTCAAATTCATGATTCATGTTCCATTATTTTTTTAAGACGTTTCTTAATTCGGTGAATTTTTACTCTAACATTAGTGGGTTGAATACCTATAATATTAGATATAGTGTCATAATCCTGTCTTTCTAAAACCATCATTATAATTAATCTATCTAATTTTTCTAGTTTACCAATTGCTGCATATAACTCTTGTTGAGGATTGTTTTCCGGATTATGATTTTCTTGTACTAATGCATATTCTATTTTTTCAACAGATAGATTGGTTTTCTTTTTTTCTTTTCTAATGTATTGCAGACAGGTATTTACTGTGATTCTATACACCCATGTTTTTGGAGTTGATTTCCCTTTAAAATTCCCAATAGCATTCCAAATATTTATAAATACTTCTTGAGAAAGGTCATTAGCTAAATCTTTATCTCCTTTCATAAAACCCATACATATTTGTAATACCATAGGATATGATTGCTGGTATATTGTTTCAAACAATTGCTGGTTCTTTTTACTCATTGGTTAGAAAAGCATTTATTTTTTTATAAAACCACTCTGGCTGATCAAACATGATAAAGTGTTTGCTATCCGGTACCATTTCTATTGTTTTGTTGGTCAGATTGGTGTATTGTTTTTCATAATTAGACTTTGCAATTTCTGTGTCAGGAAAAGAGGCTCCTAAAATTAATGTTTTTGCGGTTACTTTATTTAATATAGGTCTTAGATCTAATTTTAATAAGTCGGTATATCCATATACATAAGTTTTTCTATCTGCTTCTAGAATCCACTGTATAAGGGTGCCTACTTTATCGTTGGTATTTGTCATGTTTTGTGCCATCATAGTTGCATTTTGCTTAAATTGCTCTTCTGGCATTGCCAACATTTGTTTGTTATAAGGATTGTCGTATTGTATTTGGCTATCAGGTACTCCTGGCATCATTAATTCGCGCATACATGGTATGGCATCTACAATTAGTATTTCTGTTATTGTATCTGGTAATTCTGCGGCAAGATCGACAGCTATATTTCCGCCCATACTATGTCCTACTATTTTTAAGTTGGTTAGTTGTTTATTTTTAATGTAGGTTAATAGTTCTTTTTTAATAGTAGCATACCATGGCATTTCTATGGGAGGGATGCTATTAAATCCTGCATAGGAGATTAAATGTGCTTCGACTTTTGGATTTATGTTGTTTATAGTTTCTTTCCATATAGATCCCGGAGTAGTAAAACCTGGTAAAAATAATACGGGATTTCCTTTTCCTATTATTTCAGTTTTAAATGCAGGCTTTTGTGCATACCCTAAACTTACTATTACTACGATTAATACAAATGTGATTTTAAATGTTTTCATGTTCTTGTTTTTCCCTTTGATGCATAAGTTTGTAAATTGTTACAAGAGGGATAAAAAAAGAAGCTTCTTTATTTTTTATAAGAAGTAGTATAGACTGAACTCATCTTGACTTTTTGTTTTTAACCGAAAATGAGTTGAAATTTGACCAGATGAGGCACTTTTTGAAAGCCATAGCAGCGCTACGGGTAAGAAAAGTAACGAAATATGGGTGAATTTCAGCCATTTTTTTTAGGAAATAGAAAAAGTCAAGATGAGTTCACTAAAAAGAAGTTTCTTTAGATTGTCAATAAGGAACTTTTTTTTATAAAATTTAAAATAATTCTAAAGAAAAAATGCTATTGTCCGGATTGTCGTTATCTGTTCTGTATTCTATATGATGAAAACCATTATTAAGTAATAAATTTATGGAAGCTTCATTGTTTTTATGGGTATATGCTTCTATAGTTTTCAGATTAAGTGATTTAAGTCCATAATTAATAATACAGGATAAAGCTTCATTCATAATACCTTTTTTATGAAATTCAGGGTGAAGATCATATCCTATTTCGGCAATTTTTCGATCTTTAGAAAAATTCCATAAACAAATAGTTCCTATTACATTTGGGGAATCTTCTAAAGTAATTCCCCAAAAAATCCAATCTTTTTCTATAATCCCGGTATTAATTTTATTTATAAAATCGATAGCATCTTGTATAGTATCTGTTTGTGGTCGTTTAACATACTTGTTCACTGTAGCATCAGATCGTAAAAAGAAAATGGCATTAGCATCTTTTTTATCTAATTGTCTTAGTAGTAATCTATCGGTTTGTAGGTTAGGGAAAGGAATAAAATTCATTTAATGTTAGATTTAATCTCTTAATAAACTTTTTATAACACAATTTCCACTAGCATCTGAAAGTTTTTATTTACTTTCCTCTTAGATGTCAAACTGAGCTTGTCGAAGTTCTTAAGCCTATGATTTTCAATTGGATTTCGACAAGCTCAATCTGACAATAGAAATTATATAGAAAAACAGGAACAATACCTATCTAAGTAATAATACCTTTATAATTAACTGTTTATAATGTTTAGGTATCAATTTTATGTAAACTTTCGGGTGCTAGTGACACATTTCAGGAATATTTTATTGTGTTTGTCAAAATCATAGAGCATTTATATTTATATAAAAATTAGGGTCGACAGTAATTTTATCTCCTTTAAAATCTATCGTTTGCCAGGAAGCATTTGGTTGTATCCACTGTGAACTATCATTTGTAAAAACACGTATTGGCATATCAAACCCTTGTATACTATTTGTATATCTGTATTTTAGTTTTCCTTTCTCTAAGCTATATTCCAGGGTAGGAATTTTTATAGTTCTAAGATATTGATCAAAAAAAGTAGTAAGATCGATTTTAGTTTTAGTGCAAAGATATTCTTCGATTTGTTTTGTGGTTACTGTTTGATGATAAAACTCTTTGTTGAGGCCTCTTAAGATAGCTCTCCATTTTTCATCATCATCTACAAGTTGACGAAGTGTATGTAGCATATTTGCTCCTTTATAGTACATATCTCCGGAGCCTTCTTTATTTACATTATAGGTACCAATAATAGGGATATCGTTTTGAATAATTTTTCTGGTTCCTATTACATATTCTGAGGAGGCTTTTTTACCATAGTAATAATCCAAAAACAGGTTTTCAGAATATGCGGTAAAACTTTCATGCACCCACATGTCTGCAATGTCCTTATTAGTGATATTATTTGCGAACCATTCGTGACCGGATTCATGGATAATTATAAAATCAAATTTCATGCCCCATCCTGATCCTGACAGGTCGTTTCCTAAATATCCGTTACCATATTTGTTTCCGTAGGTAACAGAACTTTGGTGCTCCATCCCGAGATAAGGTACTTCAACCAGTTTAAAACTATCTTCATAAAAAGGGTAGGGGCCAAACCAATGCTCAAAAGCTTTCATCATTTTTGGGGCATCTTTAAATTGTTTTTTAGCTTTTTCCAGATTGTCTCTAAGTACATAGTAATCCATGTCCAAAATTCCTTTTTCCCCTTTATATTTTTCTCCAAAACGCACATAATCTCCAATATTAATATTTACGCCATAATTATTAATGGGGTTACTTACAAACCAATGATATGTTTTGGTATTATCATTATGATCTTCCGTTTTGCGTAATCTTCCATTAGAAACGTTTATTAAATCTTTAGGGACATTAACACTTATCAAAAGGCTGTCTACTTCATCATACATGTGGTCTTTATTGGGCCACCATACACTGGCACCCAATCCTTGGCAGGAAGAGGCAATAAAATGCTTGTTATTTGTGTCTTTTTTCCAGGAAATACCTCCATCCCAAGGAGCATTAACTGCTTCACGAGGTTTACCACTATAATAAACATCTACTGTATGTATAGCGTCTTTTTTTTGAAGTTCTGTAAGTTTTATAAAATAGGCGTTACCGATAGAGGTTATTTCGAGTTTTTTATCATTTTGTAGTGCTTTTTCAATCTTTAAAGGAGATTGAAGGTCAATTTGTAGCACATTATGCTCTTTTAAAACTTTGTATTGTATAGTGTTTTTTCCTGATATTGTTTTTTTATCCGGATCTACTTTGATATCCAGATGATAATAGATTAGATCCCACCATTCTCGTTCTGGAGTTATAGATCCGCGCAGGGAGTCTTGTTTTGTAAATTGTAGTTCCTGGGCAAATAAAAATTGTATTTGAGTTGTGAGAAATAAAAAAAGGAAAAATTTATGCATTGTTTTTAATATGTTTATTTTGTTTTTGTATTGAATTAGTATAATTTATATTTTGTTTGTCAAATTAGCTTTTGTGCTAAACTAGTAAATAATTTAATGTATTTAGTTAACGTTTTTTACAATTAGTTAATAGTTTCTACAGCTTAGTTGGTGCTTTCGCCATGATAGTTGATACTTTCTCTAACTTAGTTAATAGTTTTTACAGCTTAGTTGGTGCTTTCGCCATGACAGTTGATACTTTCTCTAACTTAGTTCATAGTTTCTACTAAATAAGAGGATGTTTTTTATCAAAAACAAAACATCTTTTATTGTGATTGTTTTAAAATACTTCTGAGGGGAATACTACAGGGCTTTCATGTCCATTTTTTCCTACAGTGGCAATTCCGAAAAAGAAATTATCAATAACAATACCATCTAATATAAAATTATCAACATTACCTACAAACCTGCTATGATCCCAGATAGGAGAGGTGGTATCCCTCCAATATATTTTATATCCTAAAATATTGGGGTCATTAATTTTTTTCCATGTAAACTTTACAGAAGGTTCTACAATTCCCCCAATTTTAACTTCGGAAGGAGCAGGAGGGGCCCATGCTATGCTGGCAAGATTAATAGCGTTAACAGCAGTTAATTTTGCGGCATAGTCAAAATTAACATGTTCTACGACATCCCCGTATTGGATTCCGTTTTCTTCTCTTATGTTTTGGTGTTGCTGGGTATAGTTTTCATGTGCTTCCATAATTCTTATGCCTGCATACCCGGCATCATTAAATGGTCTGTGATGCCCACCCCGCCCAAAACGATCTAATCGGTATACCATCATGGGGTTCATTTCTGGCATATAGGTTTTTACATTTTTGTGGATATATCTGGCTAGTTGTCTGGAAATACCGTCTACTTCGCCACCATAAAATCGTCGTGATTTTCTTTGTTTTTCGGTTTCTGAGGCAGGAACCGGCTCAGAAAAAATTCTAAAAGTTCTATTATCAATAACCCCATCTACTCCTTTAATATTACCGATCATATCGTTATTCATAATCCCAATGACATCCCAATTTTTTTGTTTGGCATACTTTGCCAAGCCTTGACCACCAAATAAGCCTTGTTCTTCTCCGGATAAGCCTACATAAATGATACTGTTTTCGAATTTATATCTGGATAGTACTCTTGCGGCTTCAATAGCTCCTGCCATACCTGTGGCATTATCATTGGCTCCCGGAGAATCTGAAGTGTAATCTGCAGGGTCTGTAACCCTGGAGTCTATGTCCCCACTCATCATGATAAATCTATTTGGGTATTTTGTTCCTCGTTGTATGGCAACAACATTTACTACCCATACATCTTTTGTAATACGTTGGTTTGTACCTTGCTTAACCAGGTCTTTTTGATAAAAAACTTCTAAGCAATTATTACATTCGTTAGATATTTTATCGAGTTCTGATTTTATCCATCGTCTGGCAGCACCAATCCCCCTTGTAGTGGAAAGCGTATCACTAAGTGTATGACGGGTACCAAAACCGGCTAATATTTTTATGTCTTTTTCTATACGTTTTGAAGAGACATTCTTAACAATATCATATATTTTAGAGTCTGTTTGTGCTATTAAGGCAGTAGAAAGCAGGAATAGGGTAGTAGTAAAAAATATTTTCATTACAAGTGATTTAATTTCTCATTAAGAGTTCTAATTACCAGAGGTATACTCTCGAAAATGAGATATATTTTTAAGAGAATATTAGTTATTGATTTGTCGAATTTAATTAAAAGAGGTAATTAATATACTAGTATTAACATATTTATAAGAATAGGGGTTATCTTATAAAAGTTACTTTAGTAATTTTATTGTTTACTACTTCGTAAATAGCAATGGCACTATGATTTTCTCCATTAATGGTTAAAAATTCTTTATCTATAACTGTATTGCCCATCACAATTCTATTTTTAATTTGACAATGTAGATCAGGAGTATTTTTAAAGAAACCGGCATACTGTTTTTTCATTTTTTCTTGACCTTCATATAAAAGTTTGTTTGGGAAATCATACACTTTTACATCCTTAGCATACGTATTCATAAATCCATCAATATCCCTGTTGTTATATCTGTCTAATTGCTTTTGGACTATTTTTTCGGCATTTTTTTCGATATCATCGTTAGCGTTTTCTTGCGGTCTTATAAAAGTTACTTTAGCAATTTTTCCATTTTCTACTTCATAGATGGGAGCTACTTTTACATTTTTATCTTTGTAGGTAACATATTCTTCATCGATCACTTTATTTTGATATACGATACGTTGTTTTATTTCACAATTCAAATTAGGTTCTTCTTTGAATTTTTTTTCATAATAAGGATGCATAGCTTCCTTATTTTCATACCGAGGAGTATTAGGAAAGGTATAAATAGAAGTTTCTTTAGTATAAGTAGCCATAAAAGCTTCAATATCACGAGAGTTGTATGCTTCTATTTGTTTTTGCACAATATGCTCAGGAGAAATTTCAGATACTACCGTGAGCTTATTTCCATTGCTGTTTGTTGCCATTCTTGAAATGTTTCCGATTTCATTATCCATAAAAGTATAAAAAGTACTCCATCCTGAATCTGTTTTTGGAGTAAATTTGAATATCCTGTTTCCTTTTCCCATTAAGATAGTGCCATCTGGTAGCCAACACATATCTTCTGCTTTGGGAATTGTATGTATAATCGTCTTTGTAGACTTTGCAACAGGGTCTAAAGATTTAATTTCCCAAATTTCATTTTCTTTACTAATGTAGCTAATCAAATTTGAATTTGGAATTTTATGTAGCGACCTGCCAACTTGTTTTTGAATGGTATCGTTTGTATTGTTGTTTAAGTTAGATATTACTAATGATAACCCATCCTTTTCCAGAACCGAAGAAATAACTATATTATTTGAAAACCAGGTATGGTATCCTACTTTTAGATCAGGTAATAGTACTTTAGAATCCCCTGTTTTATAATTGTACCTATAGAGTAATTGTTTGCCGTCTTTGTCAAGACGAATGGCAGAAATATCATTTGTATCAGGGATTTTTACAGGAGAGTACTCGCTTCCGGTTTTAGTATTTGTAATCCAGTTTAATTTTGTCTGTTGGATATTATATGCGGCTATATCTGTTTGGTTGTTTCTGGTAGAGGAAAATAAAACGATAGAGTCCCCTATAATGTATGGTTGATTATCATACCCATTGTTATTAGATATATTTTTTTTATTAAGCAGGATCTGTTTTTTTCCTTCTTTAAGGATATCAAAAAGATATATTTCTGTATTGGTTTGCGCTAGAGAAGTAAAGGTTATTAGAGTAATTAAAAAAACTAAAATATTTTTCATTGTTTTTATTTTCTAAAGTACAAGGAAATATAGATTTTATTCTTAAGTAAATGTTAATGTGATATTTGTTTTTATACTGTGGTATTATAAAAAATGAAAAACCCAGAGAGTTACCTCTGGGTTTTCGCAAGTTGAGTTAGAAAGGCTATTGTGGGGAACAATAGTTTTTTGTCTGTTTATGGTTACTTTATGAATTTAAAATGTAATTTCATAAAGTCTTCTTAAGAGTTACATTAATTTCCAAAGAAAAGACCATAAATTCTTAAAGTAGGATTCTCTAAACTGGTAAATGAAGCTGAAGTATTTGTAAAATTGCTAGTATTAGTTTCAAAACGTCCATGGTTTTCAAAGTACAATCCATTAGAACTTGCAAAAAAATCAAGCATTGGCTGTACTTTAGCTTCATAATAATTACCATTGCCATTTCCTGTTCCTAAATAGGTTAGATATAAAATTTTATCTCTTATAATGGCTCCAAACCGATAATTGGCCCAAAAGCCAGTATTTGTATTATTACCACGCATATTAATCCAAAGGTTGATAATTCCCGGATTACCAGTTCCTGTTGTGTTCGTATTTTCTAATTGTATTTCAAATCTATTGTAACTCTCATCATCAGGTATTAGGTTATTATTAACTTGTTCTATTAGATTGTTGAAGCCTAAAGACGTACGAGGACTTGTCCCCCATGAAACACGGTGTGAGAATGTTCTAAATCCAACAGTTGTTAATTTATCAATATCATCACGAATAAATGGAGGTTGATTAATAAAACCAATTATTGCTTTATTTCCACCTACTACAGAAACATAAGATCCCGATGTGGTGTCAAAAATAAAGTTTTCATAAGTATTTCCTCCAATTTCTATTGCGGGGCTTACTACAAGCCCTTCTGTAGTATAAGCTATTCCATAAGAAACTTCTTTAATACTACCATCTGATTGATTTTGGGATTTAGCATAAAGACGCAAGCTATCGTAATCAAACGTATATACTGTTTTATTACCTGAAGCATCTTCAATGGTTAAGGCTTGATAAACTGAAGTAGTTGATGTAGGTAAAAGGCTTGATCTTCTCCCTAAAGTAATATTAACGTTGTCCCATTCTGCTGCTGTTACTGGTTCGAAAACTATAATAGCATCGTGTCGAGGTTCTTTAAATATAATTTTTCCACCTTCATTTTTAATGTATTGGAAATTTGAGTTTCCTTCAAATCCAGATCCGATAAGACCAGGGGTGTTACTATCTGATACTTTATGGATGTGATTACGTGTAGAAAAAAACAATTCTGTGGTAGACCCCATCTTTATTTCGTATTTACTAGAAGTAATTGCAGTTTCAATATCAACATCAGAGGTCATATCTACAGTGCCATTACTATTAAATTTCATATAAAAAGTAAATCCACCATATTTATCATTTTTAGTGAAATAAACAGCTTTATATCCATCAGGAGATGTTAGAAGTAAATTTTGAAGCTCTGTTATGCGTCCTTCAATTCTACTACTAGGTGTTCCTTCAAATAATACTTCATTGTCATCATTACTACAAGAGAAAAAAACTAGTAGCAATGACCAAAACCATATTTTATTTAATGCTTTTATAACCATTTTTTCTTTATTTTATTAATTAACAATGTCTAAAGTATTTTGATTTACTAACTCTTGCAGTTCATATATATCTATATTAAATTCATCGTTAAAATATTTAACAACAAATTGTTCTTTTGTTCTTATAAAAGCTTTGCCTTCAGCACTTGTAATACCATCAACAATGGCATCAAATTCAGTTTTTGAAGTTGTTAACATAGTAGCTACCATTTCTGCAAAATCTTCAGTGTCAGAACTAGATGCATAATCGGTAATATATCCTAGTTCTCTTGCTTGAGCAATACTTCTGTTAAACCATTGAGCAGTATAATTTTGAGGATTTACCTGTCCATAGTCAGGATCAAACGGTTTTGTTTGATTTAAAATGTGCGCATATTCATGTTGGATAGTTTTAAAGTATCTTCTTGTAAGAGCAAGATTTGTTAAATCTAATTGATCTACATTAAACAATGTGATTTTAGTTCCTGCTTCTGCAATACCCAGAGTAATTGTTCCGGTCTGATTATAATTAAAACCACCAATTAGAGTGAACTGTCTTGGTGAAATAAATTTAATAAAATTATCTCCTCCTAAAGTTGTATAAGGATCAATCCATACAGCTTTAACAACTTCTAATAGAGGTTGTACATTTTCTTCTGTTGGAGGGTATAAATATCGATTTAAGTCTATCTCATTTTCATTCCACTTATATTGGATATCTATATTATACGGATCAACAAAATTTTCTTTTATCCAAGAATCCAGACTAGATAATTCTGGAGCTTGTGTACTGATTTGAGAAGATCCAACACTATCACCTTTGTCGCAACTTATAACTATTACTATGATTGCAACTATGGTTATCCATTTTACTATTTTTTTCATAATCATATATTCTTAAAATTATTTAATATTATCTAGGATTTGGTTGCAAACCAAAGCTTTGAGCATCTACAGGAATCTGTAATTGTTTTCTGTTATCCGTTTTAGTAAGAGTGCTTTTATTGTCAAAGAAATCTTCATGAACGACTGATAGATTAAATCTTCTAATGTCAAACCAACGTAATCCTTCATTCTGAAATTCTCTTCTTCTGTATTCTGATATACCATTTATTAGGGCAAGTTTTTCTGCTTCAATAGTATAAAAAGGAGTATAAATACCTTCTGCAACAGAATGTATGGTATTAAGTTGATCTAATGTCAATACATCGGTAGAAGCATCATAATTTCTCACTTTTTTTGATAAAAACACATTAATATCATTTACAGCATTATCCATTTGACCAAGCATAGTGTATGCTTCTGCTCTATTTAATAAAACTTCATCTGTAGTTAATAGTACAGAATTAAGAAAAGCAAATCCAATATTAGCTGCTGCATTAGTTGTTCTGAAATATTCAACATATTTAGGAAGGTTAAGAAATAAGTCATTACCAAATACACGGTAACCCCATCCTTTACCATTAACCTGAGATCCATTAAAGAAAAGATTGGTAGCCAAGTCTGATGATAACTGATATCTGGAACCAGAATAATTTCTTGCATATAGTGAATTTCCTGATACAATTAATAGGTTTGCAACTTCTGTTGTTGAAGAATACTCATTACCGATCTGAGCAAAAGTTAAACTTCTGTATTTACCATTCCAGTCTCTTAAAAGATCTGCTGGGGCATCACCTAATACCTCATTACTATGTTTTACCACTTTCTCCCAGTCTCCTTTATATAAATAAAATCTAGAAGCAAAAGCATTTGCTGCTTTTTTTGTAAAGTGAAATTTAGGGATTTTATAAGCATTAGTAACCAAAGGTAATCCTGCTTCGATATCAGCTTCTATTTTTTCATAAACCTCTTTTACAGTTCCTCTTTTATAGTCTTTAATTACTATGTTTTCTGGTTCTATAACATAAGGGATTCCCAAATCAGATCCTGCTGTTGCAGGGTCATACGTTTTGGACCAGATATTCACTAGCATAAAATGAGCATATGCTCTAGCTATTAAAGCTTCTCCTTTTAAATGATTAAACTCACTACCACCTCCTAAATCTTCGATAGCCTGTAAAGCATGATTAGCTTGTGATATGGCTTCATAGCACTCATTCCAATAATCGGTAGGAAAATCTGTATCGTTATCATTTACATCTCTCCAAAAATACATTTCTGTATTTACTCTTCGTTCATTTGCTGTAGGGCCTTTATCATCTGCATTATCGGTCATTGGGGCTAAAAAAGGCGCATAGGTACCTGCTGGATAAGCAAGTGTAATTAATTCTGCAATTTTTTCAGCAGTATCAATTTGTGTTCTATTATCTGGTATTTCATCTAATGAATCCTCACAAGAAGATATTATAAATAATGTTAATAGACTTATACCAATTAATTTGATGTTTGTTTTCATAATCATTTCTTTTTAAAATCCAAGATTTAATGATACAGTATATTGTTTAGCAATTGGGTAAGCAACACCTCCCGCTCTAAAGAATTCAGGATCCTGACCTTTTAATGCGTCATCAGAATAAATCAAGAATGGATTTGTTGACTGAAACGTCATTTTTAGATTTGATAACCCAATTCTATCAATAGCAGTTTTTGGAAAAGTATAGGATAAAGAAATGTTTTTCATTCTTATAAAATCCCCATCAGCAATTCTTTCTGTAGAGAAATTATATGCATTATATGCTCTCCCAATTTGATTAATTCCAACTTCATTTGCCAATCTTCTTGACGGTATAACTGGGATGTTTGTAGTGTTTTCATCTCCAGGGGATAGCCATCTATTCGCAAATTCTGTAGGGAAAACAGATAAATCATTATAAGTAGATGAATAGTAAGGATCTAATCTGATTTTGTTTCCAGCAGAGAATGTAACGAAGAAACTTAAATCCCAATTCTGATAAGTGAAATTGTTAGCAAGTCCACCTGTTAAGTTTGGCTCAACAGATCCTTCAAACTTAAGATATTCCTGAATGTCTTCTACTTCTTGGAAATCAACACCAGAAACTGGATCTCTATCATCATTAAAAACATAAGTTGGTAACCCTCTATCATCTAGTTTGTCAAACTGAAACGAAAATAAAGATCCTCTTGGAAAACCAATAGCATTACCTCCTGTGCTTGATACTAAATCAAATACATTTGGTTTTTGTTCTAATTCAGTAATTTCCTGTTCAAAATAAGCAACATTAAGAGTTGTTTCCCACTTGAAATTAGGAGTAATAATGTTCTGAGTATTTAGCTGGAATTCTATACCATTAGTATTCATAGAGGCGTTGTTGGCAAGTTTAATTGATTGCCCGCCAATTCCTGAAGTTCTGATTTCATCAATTAGGTCTTCACCTTTTCTAAAATATACATCCGTAACCAAAGAAATTCTATTGTTAAAGAAACCAGCTTCTAAACCAAGGTTAAGCTCGAATGTCTTTTCCCAAGTTAATTCTGTGTTTTGTAAAGCATCTATATTTATTGCATTTTCACGTGTATTAGGATTTAAACGATCCGTAACTACATTTTTGAAAACGGCTAAGTTATTACTAACATTATCGGCAAGTAATCCAACAAGTCCATAACTAGGTCTAAAAGCAAGTTTTGAAATCCAATCTATTTTTTGAATAACAGGTTCTTGATCAATATTCCATTTAGCACCAATATTATAAGTAGGTAGCCATCTAGCACTAGATGATTTACCAGCTCTGTTTGACCCTTCATAGTTACCTGTAAGATTTAAAACGTACTTTTCATTAAAAGAATATGTTGCTGTAGCAAAGAAAGTAGCTCCTCTTTCTCTGGTCTGTTCTAAACCAAAATAGTTACCACCGTCTAATATTACTTTATCAATTATATTAGGATTTGTAAATGGGGTACCGCCTTTATCGAACTGATAACCAAATCCACGACTAAGGCTTTCTTCTCTGTTGGTAAATCTAAATTCTTGTCCTAGATATACTCTAATATCACTTTTTTCGGTTATATTTTTTGTATAATCTAGTGTGTTTCTGAAATTGTAAGAGATGATCTTATTGTCTCTTCTGGTATAAATACCCCCATAAGGTAATACTACCTGCGGTCTTGCATTAGGTTGATCAGGGTCTTGAAATAGAAAAGTGTTGGCATCCTCTACAATTGTAGTTTCATTAGCTCTGTATGCAGCTGCAACGTTAGAATTTTCTGTTGCTTTATGCTCATTTGCAGAAGTTGCATATCTTGATGTACCTAAAAAGTTATACTTTAGATTGTCATTGATTTTGGCTTCAAACTCTCCTTGAATTTTTAAATCAAGTACTGTTAATTCTGTAGTATTATTTTCAATTTCATTTATGATATTAAACGGAGCCCAGTTATATCTGAAAAATTCAAGATTCCCATCATTATCTCTTGGCCTAAGGGCACGACTCGTATTAAGTGCATAACTGAATGGGTTAATGTCAAAATCTCTATCAAACCCACCATTTACAACATCAGACAACCTGTCAAATGCACCTGGTGCATTTTGATCTCTATATGATCCCTGTACCAAAGTAGTTACTTTATATCTGTTTCCAAGATAATATGTGTTTCTGATGTTTCCAGTAAGTCTTCTTACACGATCGGCAATGGTCCATCCTGGATCAGTAAAATATCCGATAGAAGAATAATGAGAAGAACTTTCACCACCTCCTGAAAAACTTATGGAGTGATTTTGAGTTAAGCTTTCTCTAAATAATGTTTTAAACCAATCTGTATTGGCTAACTCATATTGTTGTAAAAATTGAGATTTAGCTTGAGAAGTATTGGCAAGTAGAAAAGAGTTAGTTTCTGGATTAAAAGTATTAATCGCTCTATACATTTGATTATATACACCCCCAAATCTTCCTTGTAAACTGGATGCAAGACTTAAATATCCTTTAGATTCTAGTTCTCTGTAAATAGAAACGGTTTCCTGAGAATTTAGTAAATCAAATTGCCCATAGGTTGGTCGTGACCTTACAGAATATTCGGCAGAGTAGCTAACAGTTGTTTTTTCATTTCTCTTCCCTGATTTTGTAGTGATTACCACAACACCATTTAATGCCCGAGCTCCATATAATGCAGTTGCAGATGCATCTTTTAATATTTCTATGCTTGCAATATCAGAACCATTTAATCCAGCAACTGCGGAACTTAATAATGTACTTGAATCTCCTGATACTAGATCATTTAAAGATACATTTACTATTTCTTCCTGAATAGCGCCATCTATAATCCAAATTGGTTTTGTATCTCCAAGAATAGACGATGATCCCCTGATTGTTATTCTTGGTGTAGCACCAAAAGTACCAGTAACGTTTTGTATTGTAACACCCGCTGCTCGTCCTTCTAAAGATCTAGAAATATCTGGTACACCTTCTAGTTTAATCTCTTCAGCTTTTAGAGATTGAGAAGCACCAGTGAAAAATTTCTTTTGAATGTTTTGATACCCAGTTATCACTATTTCTTCAAGATCTTCAATATTTTGAGTTAATACTATATTGAAATCATTTTTGCTTTTATCTTTGATAGTAATAGTTTGTGTTTCAAAACCAAGACTTTCTATTTTAAGAACATCTGCTACAGAAACCCGCATGTTAAAATTACCATCAAAATCGGTAACTACACCTTTTGTTGTACCCTGTATAGATACAGTAGCACCAGGAATAGGTAGTCCGTTTTTATCTACAACTTGTCCTTTAATCTCAATACCTTCTTGTGGTTTTACAAGAGCAGTTTGAGGTTGCTTTTTAATAGGAATAGTATAATTAGTATCGATAGGTTTTTTTATTAATACAATTTGTTTATCTACTATTTTATAGGAAACATCCGTGTTTTTAAAAATTTTATCTAAAATATATTCTACTCTCTTGTTAGAAACCTTAAGAGATATTTTTCGCTGAGTATTTACCTCGGCACCTTTAAAAAACACCTTGAATTCTGTTTTTTTCTGAATTAAATCAAACACTTTTTCGATTGTAAAATCTTTTACATCCAAGGTTATCTTAGTGTTTTGAGAATAAGTATTTGCATTTATTCTAAATAGAGACAAAATAATAAGTAGTATCGTGAGCCTCATTTTTAAATTAAATATTAATTTTACCGCACCATTTGTACGGTTCTGTCTATTTTTTTTCATATTTTTAATATGATTTAATGATTGAACCATTGTTAAATTACGCTTACTCTAAAATCGGGAGATGTTGCAGCATTTCTCGATTTTTATTCTTATAGTTATTCTATAACCATTCTTTTTTGATTTTTAAGGGTTAATAATTATTTCATTTTCTTTGATATTAAAGTTAAAGAAAGTGTTGCTTTTAAATGTTTTTAGCACATCTTCTATACCCTCTATATCGAACCGACCTGTGAACTTTTCCGTTTTTATTTTTTGATAATTGATGATTATTTTTTTGTCATAAGCTCTTTCCAGTTTTTTCATAATATTTTCAAAACTCTCGTTTTTAAATAATAATACTCCATCTACCCAGGCTATATAATTTTCTGTTTTTACTTCAGAAATCGCTAAGTCTTTATTTGATTTTAAAAGGCTGGCTTTTTGATTAGGTTTAAGAAAAGTATCATTTTTCTTATCAAACCTCTTCTTATCTTTAAAGACCCCAACACTACCCTCTACAAGAACAACTTCAGAAAAAGGATCATTTGCATAAGAGGAAACATTAAACTTTGTTCCAAAAACTTCTGTCTTAATTCCATTGGTAGATACAATAAACGGATCTTTTTCATTTCTAGTGACTTCAAAGTATGCCTCCCCGGATAATTCAACTTCACGAACTCTTCCAGAAATGAACTGTGTAGGGAATTTTAATGTAGAACCAGCGTTTACATGAACAATTGTGCCATCAGACAATACCAATTGAAATTTTTTACCGTAAGGAACTTTTAAAGTATTGATACTTAATTTTGTTTTGGCTAAACTATCTTTTTCATTTTTGTAAACGATTTTGTTTTTTTTCTGAACTCCTAAAACAACTCCGTTTTCATTCTTGATCTCTTTAAATAAATCATTTTCTTTAATGGTTTCCATACTTCCATTGTCTTGTTGCAATGTAACCTCATTAATAATTTGATTATTGTCTAATAAAATATTGTTATAAAAATATAAAGAGGTGCTAATTAAAATCCCCACAAAAACAGCTGCATATTTTAAGTAATTATTACGTTTATTTTTATGAGTATTAGTAATGGTTTTTGTATTTTGTATTTGCTCGTGAAGTAACAAGGATGCTTTTTGATAATCAAAATCTTTTTTGCTTAATTGAATATAATGATCCGTAATGGTATACTCTTTTAACAGGTCTAGATTTTTTTTATCTTTAAGAAGTTTCTCAAACTCGATTTTTTCGAGTTGAGACATCTCATTATTTATGTATTTTAGTATTTGATCTGTATCCAAACCTTTATTTTTTATTTTGAATTATTGGCTTATTTATAGGTAAGACTTAAAAAAAATGAAATACCCTTACACTAGAGAGTGTTTTTTTTATTATTTATGCAAAGTTTGTGTTAATTATTATAGGATAGAGTTTAAAAATGAGTTAAAAAAAGGTTGCTATAAAGAATACTACCCAAATAGAAGAACTTAAAAAAGGAAACGAATTTGTATATAGGTATTTATATGAAATGCACTATAACGAGTTGTGTAGCTATGTCTTTACTTTATCCAGAGATAAACTGCTGGCAGAAGATATAGTTCAAAATGTTATGCTTAAGATTTGGAAAAACAGAGAAAAATTGAATATTACTACCTCTGTAAAAAATTACCTGTACAAATCTTGTTATAATGAATTGATAGACACATATAAAAAAAACAAAAAAGAGTTTAATTATATACAACAAGTTCAAAAAGAAGCTTTAGATGTTTTTATAGAAGAAGATGAAGATTTTGTTGCTTCTCAAATCAATCGCGTCCAGGTAGAAATTGATAAGCTTCCTCCCAAATGCAAAGAGATTTTTTTACTTAATAAAATTCAGGGGTTTAAGTATCGGGAAGTAGCAGAACAGTTGGATATATCTGTTAAAACTGTAGAAGCACAGATGTCAAAAGCCATGTCTAGAATTAAAGAAGCATTAGAAAAAGCATAACTTCTTGAGAAATTAAAATTTACTTCGTAAAGCATATACACCTAAAATAGGACCTATACATAAAATTATGTAAACTAAGGGATTATCAAATATTTCTGTTAAAAAAGAGAGAAGCTGAATACTTATAATAGTTATAGCAAATCCAATACAATTAACTATGGTTAATGCAGTACCTCTTAGTTCTGGAGGAGCAGAAGCGGCTACCATGGTAGAAAACTGAGGAGAATCTGAAATTACAAGCATACCCCATATACACAATGAAGCCAGAAACAATTCAGGAGGCAATTGAAAAAGCAGGGGAGAAATAAGACAAAATAATCCAGAAATTAATAACGAATTGTACGCTATTTTTTTACTTCCTGTTTTTAAAGAAATCAATCCGCCAAGTATACAAGAAACTACTCCGCCAGCTATTATAATAAATGACCAGAAAGAAATTTGAAGCTCTATAAATTGGTTATTTGCATAGGTTTTAAGCATTAAAGGAACAAATCCCCAAAAGGCATATAGCTCCCACATGTGACCAAAATATCCAAAGGCAGCCTTTTTAAAACTAGATATATTAAAAAGCTGGGTTACGATACCAAGTTGAAATTTTGAAATTAATTTTCTGTAAGGACCATCAGGAACCAAAAGCCACATGGTTAAACCACCTGTAAATGCTAATACAGATGTGCTTATGATAACAGCTCTATAATCACTACTCCAGGAAAACTCATTTATTAGGTGAGGAAATGCAGTTCCTAAAACTAAAGCCCCAACCAGATAACCCAACGCTTTTCCTAAACCATCTTTATAATAATCTGAAGCTATTTTCATACCAATAGGGTATATTCCTGCCAGAAAAAAACCAGTGCCAAATCTGGCAGTCAATAAGTTAAATACGGTTATGTCGGGAATCAACAAAAATAAATTAGATAATCCACCCAAAAAAGCACAAATCATAAATATCCTGGATGGAGAAAACCGATCGGCAAGTGAGGATAAAGCAAAAGTAAGCGTACCTGTTATAAAACCAAATTGTACAAACGATAAAAGATACCCAAGTATATTAAAACCAACATTAAATTGAGAAGCGAGATCATCAATTACCGCATTGCCTGCAAACCAAAGTGATGTGCAAAAAAATTGCGAAATAATGATTACAGGTAATATGTAAAATTTAGGCTTCAATAGGTTATTCTTTTAAGATTATAGTACCAAAAACATCTGCATTAATGCCTGCTAAATTTTTTTCTTCTCCGGGAATAAAAACAGAGCCAATATAATTTTCTCTTTCATTACTGCCATCATTATCATTATAAGCAATAGCAAACCCCATTTTTTGATCTTTTTTTAGTATAAGAGGGTCATTTATTTTTTCTTCGGTATACGTATCATCATAAATAACAACTTCAAACTCCCATACCGATACATCATCATTGGTTTTTCTTTTAGAATTTACATGATTGTTAAGCAGTATAGGTTTTTTATTTTTGTCTGAGTCTACTACATTACCATCTAGAGCGATGTGATAAGCAAATGCATTGTTAGAGTATTGGTGGTTTCCGCCAGAATTATCTGCATCAATAAATATATCTATGCAATCATCGTCCCACCATAATTTTAAAGGATCTTTATATTGATCGTATAAAACATCATCTTTAATTTCAACAAGTATATATAAAGCTTCAGGAGTCCAGGTTATTTTATATCTCCCAAAAAAATCATTAAAAGTATAGGCTTCTCCTAACCATTTTTGATCAAAACTATACCAAATAGCTTCTTTCCATGCAGGATCGTTCATTTCACCATCAAGTTTAGGTACAATTATCGCCTGATGGATTTCTCTAATCTGATGATCCACTTTTTTAATAGGCACTACTGCTTTTGTATCAGAAATTGCAAGTAGGTTTTGTGTAAATGGAGGTTGATTTTTTTTACAACTGAAAGTAATACATAATAAAACACAAAAAAAAGATATTCTTTTCATAGGTAAGATGTAATCTTATAATCCAGATAAAAGTAAGGAACATAATTTAGAAATAAGATATAGAGGGTAAATAACTAATTGATATTTATTAAACTCATCTTGACTTTTTCTATTTCCTAAAAAAATGGCTGAAATTTACCCATATTTCGTTACTTTTCTTACCCGTAGCGCTGCTATGGCTTTCAAAAAGTGCCTCATCTGGTCAAATTTCAACTCATTTTCGGTTAAAAACAAAAAGTTAAGATGAGTTCATTATTATAATTAATAATTTCTGGGGTAAATCCAAAATAACTGTTTCTTGATCTACTGTATAGAATATCTCGTTAAAGGAGGCTTGGATTGAAGAAAAAATATTTTTAGAAGTGTATTTTAAACTAAGGAACAATTTTTTTTACAGCATAATAAATTTCATACTTCATTATAGAATGAAATGAATAAAAACGATCTGTTTTACTTTTACAATAAGAAAATCAAAAAAACATTCAAAATCCATAGAAATCTAAATGAAGCATTCAGCAAAAATATTTTGGAAGAAACAAAAGCAGGAAATATTTAAAGATGGAAAATATAGCAGAGTACATAAGTGGTTTTTTGATGGAGGGATAGAATTGGCAGCTTCTTCTTCTCCAGAAATTGTTCCTGTTCCTATGTCTAATGCCTCTGCGGTAGATCCAGAAGAAGCTTTTTTAGCATCTGTTTCGAGTTGCCACATGTTGTTTTTTCTTTCTATTGCGGCACATAAAAATTATAGTGTCGAGTCGTATACAGATACCGTTATAGGGACTACAGGTCAAAACAAAAAAGGAAAAATGGCAATTCACCAAATTATATTAAATCCAAAGGTTGTTTTTTCAAGCTTAGAAATACCTTCTTCAGATCAAATAGAAAAAATGCATCACGTAGCTCATTCCAGATGTTATATAGCAAATTCGATACAATCAAAAATTAGTATACATCCAATAATTAAATAAATATATTTTAAAGTATGAAAGATTTAGAAATACAATTAGAAAACCATCCCGGAGCTTTAGCAAAAATGGGAGAGGTATTAGCAAGTGCCCGGATAAGTGTTGAGGGAGGAGGTGCATGGATAGCTGGTGACTCGGGAACAGCTCACTTTCTTTTTGAAGATGCAGCTAAAGCAAGAAAGGTTTTAGAAAATAACAATATTAAAGTTATAAAAGAAAATAAAATATTGATACAACGATTAAAACAGGACCAACCAGGGCAATTAGGAAAAATAACTCGTATCATGCAACAGGCAGGGATTAATATACAAGTTTTATATAGCGATCATGATAACCAATTAATACTTGTGGTAGATGATTATGAAAAAGGGAAAGTTGTTTCTGATAATTGGAGTAAAGGAATATATAACTAATATCTGATCGGAAATACAGCAAAACCAAATTGGATTCTTTTTGCAAAATTTATGCTTTTTTAGTTATTTGATAATAAAGTATTTACTTTCAGAAATAAAATAAAAATTTTATCAAAAATCTTTCAAATCCTGAAATTCGTCTATTTCCGACCAAACACTAAATAAGAAATTTTATGAATTCTATTCAAGTTATAGTATTAAATTTTACCGAGACAAGAAGACGAAGTATTAAACTATGGAAAAAAATACCAAAAGATTATTTATACTGGAAACCGGATAAAGATGCATTTACTAGTATCCAAATGATAAGACATGTGCTTGAAAGTGAACATTTATTTCATAAAATAATTGATAATAGAGGTAATTTGGGCGATTATATATCCCCGTGGACTGACTTAAAGTATATAGACTTAGAGTTTGAATTAGAAATGGCTGAAAAATATAGAAATAGTTTTTTACAAATGATATATGGGCTTGCAGAATCTGATCTCGAAAATATAAAGATAGAAAGAACAGAAGTAGGGCAGAGTAAAAAGCTTGGAGATTACCTTAATAGAATTGCATTTCATGAATCTGTGCATATCGGGCAGATGTTAGGATATTTAAGGACGTTAAGGATGGAATGTTCTGTAATATGGGATTAATAATAGGATAGAGAAGGAACTAAACTTACTGTGGATCATTTTGCACCTTTAGTGGAAGATCCGAAGTTACTGTGGGTCATTCTGCACCTTTAGTGGAACATCAAAAGTTGCTGTGGATGATTCTGGGGCTCTAGTGGAACATCAAAAGTTACTGTGGATCATTCTGCACCTTTAGTGGAAGATCTGAATTTACTGTGGATCATTCTGCACCTTTAGTGGAACATCAAAAGTTACTGTGGATCATTCTGCACCTTTAGTGGAACATCAAAAGTTACTGTGGATCATTCTGGGGTTCTAGTGGAAGATCTGAAGTTACTATTAATAATTCAAAGAATCTATAAGGGTTGTATATCTGTTTTTAGGTATTAATGAAGTAAAAAATATTAAATTACTTAGGTACTTTATAATAAATACTATAGGTTTAATATATGGAAGAATTTGAAATCAAATTTTCTGAAATAGCTTCTCTTTTGGGAGATAAGTCTCGTTCTGCCATGCTTTGGTGCTTACTAGATGGCAGAGCATATACAGCAATGGAACTTTCTACCTGTGCAAATGTTTCAGCACAAGCTGCGAGTAATCATCTTAAAAAGTTAATAGAAGCAAATATATTACAGGTAGAAAAACAAGGAAGGCACAGATATTATAGATATGCAAGTTCTGAAGTTGCTCAGGTTATCGAATCTATGGCAAGTTTAGTATCTGTGAGTGAAAAGGTTAAAAAAACTAAAAAACCAGAACAAAATGATATTACTTATGCCAGAACCTGTTATGATCATTTAGCAGGGGAGGTTGGTGTTAAAATTACAGATGCTTTACTTGCTAATGGAATCATAGACCTTTTTGAAAAAACATACAAAGTAACTTCCTTAGGAAAATCTTGGTTTGATTCTGTAGGTATTGATATGGATCAATTAATTTTACAAAAACGATCTTTTGCTCACCCTTGTATGGATTGGAGTGAACGTAGGCATCATATCGCGGGAGCAGTAGGAGCATCATTACTAACTATTATGATAGAAAAAGACTGGATACGTAAAATAAAAAATTCTAGAGGAGTAGTGTTTACAGCAAAAGGAAGAGCAGAGATTAAGAAATATTTGGATTTAGAAATTTAAAACTTGTCTTAGAAGAATTCTTTTATACTCTCTATAAAATAAATACAGAGGTTGAAAAACCTCTGTATTTATTTTTAACTATTGTGATTTGAAAATTTATTTCTTAATTATTTTTTTCACTATAACTTTATTATCTACTATAATTTTAACAAAATAAACTCCTTTAGGAATTTTATTTAAATCAAAACTTAATGACTCATTATCAATTATTGTTTTTTCAACAGAGAATTGTTTTCCACTTGCTGAATATATATATATTCTGGAATCATTTTGGTTTTCTACTCCTTTAATAGTCAGCTTATCTATAAATGGGACTGGGTGTATTTTAACAATGTTTTTTAAATCATTATCATTAGAACCTTTGTTGCAAAAACTTGTGAAATAAGTAAGAGTATCTTTGTTAGTGAAATTTTGGTTAGCATAAGCTATGTCATCTACACATATTTTAGCATTAGGAGCGATATTTCTCATATAAAACCCAATAACCCTTGTGTTGTTGGTATTTTTAAAATTTACAAATGCCAGGTTTTTATTATTATCACCATGTAAATAAATTAGCTTATTTTGTTTGGACAGGTCTAATTCTTTAAGAAGGTTAAATCCGCAGGTTAAAGAAGTTAAAAGGATGTTTTTAGAGATATCTAAATCGGTTAGTTTGTTAGAAGAACAAGTTAATACTTCTAAATTTGTAAGTGCAGTAATATCAATAGATGATAAAGAATTATTATTACAGCTCAATTTTTTTAAACTATTTGAGGAAGGTAATATTAAAGAAGTTATACTATTATATTCGCATCCTAAAGTTTCTAACAGTGTATTTTTTGAAACATCTAATTTAGTAATCATATTCTGATTACATAACAGATATGTTAAACTAATATTTTTGGATAGATCCAAATCTACTATTAGATTGTTATAAATTACTAAACTTTTTAGACTAGTTAATTTGGTAACATCTAGACTACTTATTTTGTTTTTGGCAGCATAAATATATTCTAAAGAAATAGTATTAGATAGGTCTAAGTTTTTGATATTATTATTATCACAAGAAAACACCTTTAAGGCAGTGTTTTTTGAAAGATCAATATTTATAATATTATTATCATTTATATGTAATGAAGTTAACTTTGTATTATTTGTGATATCAATAATAGAAAGATTATTTTGATTTAATCCTAGTCCTGTTAATGCAGTGTTTTTAGAAATATCGATTTTAGAAATATGATTCGAAGAAGCATTTATACTCGTGATATTGGTAAAAGCTTCAATCCCTGTTAAATCGTAAATATCTTTATTATATAAATTTAACCCTCCTGTAAAAGCAATGGCTTCTTGTACCTGTATTTCGGTATCTCCATTAGTGTTTATTTTTACATTATCAAGAAGAGCTTTTTTAAATTTAGCATCAGGGATATTTACAATATCTTCTTTTATACATAAATCAACAAAAGTTGTTGTTATATCAATATTTGTAAAATTTTGGTTAGCATAAGCTATGTCATCTACACATATTTTAGCATTAGGGTCAATATTTCTTAGATAAAATCCAGTAACTCCAGTGTTGTTGGTATTTTTAAAATTTACAAATGCCAGGTTTTTATTATTATCACCATGTAAATAAATTAGCTTATTTTGTTTGGACAGGTCTAATTCTTTAAGAAGGTTAAATCCGCAGGTTAAAGAAGTTAAAAGGATGTTTTTAGAGATATCTAAATCGGTTAGTTTGTTAGAAGAACAAGTTAATACTTCTAAATTTGTAAGTGCAGTAATATCAATAGATGATAAAGAATTATTATTACAGCTCAATTTTTTTAAACTATTTGAGGAAGGTAATATTAAAGAAGTTATACTATTATATTCGCATCCTAAAGTTTCTAACAGTGTATTTTTTGAAACATCTAATTTAGTAATCATATTCTGATTACATAACAGATATGT
Organism: Aquimarina sp.; assembly: GCF_977115655.1. NCBI lineage: Bacteria > Pseudomonadati > Bacteroidota > Flavobacteriia > Flavobacteriales > Flavobacteriaceae > Aquimarina > Aquimarina sp. The sequence goes on along the minus strand of NZ_CDSBKO010000020.1, from coordinate 25,826 downwards.
TAAACTAATATTTTTGGATAGATCCAAATCTACTATTAGATTGTTATAAATTACTAAACTTTTTAGACTAGTTAATTTGGTAACATCTAGACTACTTATTTTGTTTTTGGCAGCATAAATATATTCTAAAGAAATAGTATTAGATAGGTCTAAGTTTTTGATATTATTATTATCACAAGAAAACACCTTTAAGGCAGTGTTTTTTGAAAGATCAATATTTATAATATTATTATCATTTATATGTAATGAAGTTAACTTTGTATTATTTGTGATATCAATAATAGAAAGATTATTTTGATTTAATCCTAGTCCTGTTAATGCAGTGTTTTTAGAAATATCGATTTTAGAAATATGATTCGAAGAAGCATTTATACTCGTGATATTGGTAAAAGCTTCAATCCCTGTTAAATCGTAAATATCTTTATTATATAAATTTAACCCTCCTGTAAAAGCAATGGCTTCTTGTACCTGTATTTCGGTATCTCCATTAGTGTTTATTTTTACATTATCAAGAAGAGCTTTTTTAAATTTAGCATCAGGGATATTTACTGTTTGAGAGAAAATAGGAAATGCAAACAGTACTAAGGTTAATAAAAGATAGGTTTTTTTCATGTAGGAATTTTTTAGTGTATATAGCAAATGTACAATTATTCCTGTAGTACTTTGTTTTTTTTATAGTTATGATAAGTTTAAAACAATAGTTGAAAGGGAGGACTACAAAATGATAATAATTTGTAATGAGAAAATTTAAAAAATGAATGATAATAAAAAATGAATTTTTGAAGGGTATTTACATATAGAAATTTAAAAAACCGCCTTTACACATTAAAAGGCGGTTTCTAAATGAAATTTAAACAACTCCCTGGTTTAAAGCCTTAGGGAGGGCTATTCATAAAGTATATACTACTTTATATAGAATTATTGACCAATGAAATACCCATTTTCTTTGGCAATTTTATCTGCTATTTTAGTTCGTAAAGCAACTACGTTTGGTTGATTAGCATACTTCGTAAAACGCTTAAGACCCATTAACATCATTCTTTGCTCATCTCCTTCAGCAAAAGAAACAATTGCTTCTTTTCCTTTTTTAATAATAATATCTACAGCATTGTATAGGTATAATTGAGACATTGCAATTTGAGTTTCTTGTTTATCCTCACCAAAACGCTTTGCATTTTTTTCGGTACGTAAGATGGTAGACTCTGCCATATATATCTCAATTAATATATCGGATGCAGCAAGTAATAATTGTTGGTGATCTTCTAATTGAGGACCAAATTTTTGCACAGCAGATCCAGCAACCATTAAGAATACTTTTTTAAGTTTAGCAAGAAGTTCTTTTTCTTCAGAAAATAATACAGAATAATCTGGAGTATCAAAAGAAGGAATCCCTGTAAGTTCATCTGCAACTTTCATAGCAGGCCCTAGTAAGTCTACATGACCTTTCATTGCTTTTTTAACCAACATTCCTACAGCCAACATACGGTTGATCTCATTGGTTCCTTCATAAATACGAGAAATACGGGCATCTCTCCATGCAGATTCCATTGGGGTATCTGCAGAGAATCCCATACCACCAAATATTTGTATACCCTCATCGGTACAACTTTGTACATCTTCAGAAACGGCAACTTTAAGAATCGAACATTCGATAGCATATTCTTCTACTCCTTTAAGCTCAGCTTCCTGGTGTGTGTTTCCTTCTGCCTGGCGGATAGCAATTCTGTCTTCGATATTTTTTGCAGCTCTATAACTTGCAGATTCATCTGCATACGTATTTGTTGCCATTTCTGCGATTTTAGCTTTAATGGCTCCAAAGTTCATAATCGGAGTTTTAAACTGTATGCGCTCATTTGCGTATTTAGTAGCTTCTCCAATTACTCTACGTTGTGCATCTAAACAAGCTGCGGCAAGTTTGATACGACCTACGTTTAAAGCATTCATTGCAATTTTAAAACCATTACCTCTTTCAGATAACATATTTTCTACAGGTACTTTAGTTTCACTAAAGAACACCTGGCGAGTAGAAGAGGAGTGGATACCTAATTTTTTTTCTTCATCCCCCAGAGTAATACCGTTAGAAGGATCGTTTTCTACAATAAATCCTGTAATATTTTTATCATCTTCGATACGTGCAAAAACAATAAATAGGCTACAGAATCCTGCATTAGAAATCCACATTTTTTGACCAGAAATAGAGTAATGTTTTCCATCGTCAGAAAGAACCGCTTTTGTTTTTCCAGAATTTGCATCAGATCCTGCTCCTGGTTCTGTTAAGCAATATGCTCCAAACCACTCTCCGGTAGCTAGTTTAGGAACATATTTTTTCTTTTGCTCTTCATTACCATACAGGGTAATTGGCATGGTGCCAATACCAGTATGTGCTCCAAAAGCAGTACTAAAGGATCCGGTAGCTCCAGATATGTAATCACATACCAACATGGTAGATACAAATCCCATACCTAAACCATCATACGCTTCTGGTACAGCAACTCCTAAAAGTCCAAGTTCTCCGGCTTTACGCATACATTCTTCTGTATATGCATAATCTTTATGTTCAAATCTTTCCCAATTAGCCCATAATTCGCGATCTACAAACTCTTTGGTGCTATCTCGCATCATTTTTTGCTCCTCAGAAAAATCTTCTGGAGTAAACACATCTTCACTTTTAGTTTCTTTAACAAGGAATTGTCCTCCTCTAAGAATATCTTTGTTTTTTATTTCTGTACTCATTTTTTTATAAGATTTTAGTTTTAAATAGAAAATAGAAGAAAGAAAAAAGAAACTTTATGAGTTTAATCCATTTTGGAATCCCATCGTCATTCTCTGCCATTCTTCAATTTTTTCTTCTAGTTTTATTAATGTATAATTGTCAATATATTCTCTATGATGTGCAATCAAAAGTTGTGTTCCTAATTCGAAAGAAGAACTCAGAGAATAATCAATAAAATTATTAAATGACTTATTGGTTCTACCTGAGCCTTCAGCTATATTACTTGGTATTGAAACAGAACATCTACTTATTTGTGAACTTAAATCATATCTTTCATGCTTAGGAAAAGAGAGCAAAATATCGGATATATCATTAGCGATTTCTAATCCTAATTTCCAAATTTTTAGATTTTTATAATTGTGTCTTTTCCTCAAAATTGGATTTTCTTTGTTCTTTCTTCTAAAATCTGTTTTCTTATTTCAGGAACTCATAAATTCCCGCAGCTCCTTGTCCGGTACCTACACACATGGTTACCATTCCATATTTACCTTTCATGTCACGTTTACGCATCTCATCGAACAATTGAACAGAAAGTTTAGCACCAGTACATCCCAGAGGATGGCCCAATGCAATGGCTCCTCCATTAACATTCACAATATCCTGATTAAGACCTAACTCTCGCATTACTGCCAGAGATTGAGACGCAAAAGCTTCATTAAGTTCTATTAACTCAATATCTCCTTGTTTTAAACCTGCTTGTTTAAGGGCTTTTGGGATTGCTTTTACTGGTCCGATACCCATAATTCTTGGTTCTACACCTGCTGCTGCATAGTTTACAAGTCTTGCGATTGGTTCCAGATTTAATTCTTTAACCATTTCTTCGCTCATTACCATTACAAAGGCAGCACCATCACTCATTTGTGAGGAGTTACCGGCAGTAACGCTACCGCCTGCTTCAAATACTGGTCTAAGACTAGCCAAAGCCTCTATACTGGTTCCTGCACGAGGACCTTCGTCTTTGGTTACTGTATACGATTTGGATGCTTTTTTTCCATTTTCATCTACATATATTTGCTCTACATTTATGGGTACAATTTGATCCGCAAACTTACCTTCGGCTTGTGCTTTTAATGCTTTCATGTGGGAGTTATATGCAAACTCATCCTGATCTTCACGAGATACTTTAAATTGATGTGCTACTGCCTCGGCAGTATTACCCATCCCCCAGTAATAATCTTCGTGACCAGATTTTGCTAAATCATAGTTCAATTCGGTTTTATACCCTGTCATAGGAACAGAACTCATGCTCTCTGCACCACCAGCGATAATACAATCTGCCATACCTGCTTGTATTTTTGCAGTTGCAATACCTATAGTCTCAATCCCTGAAGAGCAAAACCGGTTAACGGTTACCCCAGGTACATCTACAGAGTTTAATCCCATAAGTGAAATTAAACGTGCCATGTTTAATCCTTGAGATCCTTCTGGCATAGCATTACCAACAATAACATCGTCGATACGGGACTTATCAAAATCCGGAAGTTCCTTCATCATATACTCGATAGTCTCGGCAGCTAATTCATCTGTTCTTTTAAATCTGAACACACCGCGGGGAGCTTTTCCTACGGCGGTTCTGTATGCTTTTACTATATATGCTGTTTTCATTGTTTTATAGTATTGAGTATTGAGATGTTAGTATTGAGATTTATAATCTTTTTTGAAATGAATAATTCATTTTCTGTATTTCAATACAAAATTCAATTACTGGTTGTACTTTTTCTTTACTTATTATATTTAATTCTATTACTAATATTAATTGTGTATGAAGTTCATAACAGGAACCATTAGCAATACTCAAAAAATGTTTAAATTCTTTATTTGAATTTCTTCCTGCACCTTCAGCTATATTTGGAAGAAACAGAAATAGAACTACGTTTTATCTGAGAAATTAATCCGTATTTTTCATTAGATGGAAGTTCTGCGGCAAGTTGGTATACAGCTTTAGCCAAGTCAATTGACTTTTTCCATATTTTTAAATCCTCAACTTTGTGCATGATTTATCTAATTACTCAATACTAAATTCTCAATACTAATTACGTAACGGTTTTCCTTTTTTAAGCATGTGTTCGATACGCTCTAAAGTTTTACGTTCTGTACAAAGGGATAAAAAAGCTTCACGTTCCAGATCCAATAAGTATTGTTCTGTAACCAGGGTGGGTTCTGATAAATCTCCACCTGCCATAACATATCCTAGCTTATTCGCAATTTTGTGATCGTGTTCAGAAATATATTTACTGGCTTCCATAGAGTCTGTTCCTACCAAAAACATTCCCAGAGCTTGTTTACCTAATACTTTTATATCTTTACGGCGTACAGGTTGTGTATATCCCTGTTCTGCCATTAACATAGCATGCGCTTTTGCGGTAGCAATCTGGCGATCTTTATTTACTACAACGATATCTTTTCCTTTTTGAAGTATATTGGTATCGTAGGCTTCATAAGCCGAAGTGGAGACTTTTGCCATACCAATGGTTAAAAAATGTTCTTGAAGCACATTAAGTTCTACATCATCTTTCTTAAAGGTGTCTGAAGCTCGTAATGCCATCTCTTTGGATCCACCACCACCAGGAATAACACCAACTCCAAACTCTACCAGTCCTATATAGGTTTCTGCGGCAGCAACAACTTTGTCTGCATGCATAGATAGTTCACAACCTCCGCCAAGTGTCATGCCATGAGGAGCAGCAATGGTAGGGATTGCAGAATAGCGCATGCGCATCATAGAATCCTGAAAGTATTTAATAGCCATATTAAGCTCGTCGTACTCTTGCTCTACAGCCATCATAAATATCATTCCGATATTTGCTCCTACAGAAAAGTTTGCAGCTTGATTACCAACGACTAGTCCTTGAAAATCTTTTTCGGCAATATCAATAGCTTTATTCAGGCCTGCTAATACATCGCCTCCAATAGTGTTCATTTTACTTTGAAACTCTACATTAAGAATCCCGTCACCAAGATCCTCTACTACAACGCCGCTATTTTTAAATACTTCTGAAGATTTACGTATATTATCTAAAATAATAAAGGCATCTTGTCCTGGTATCTTTACTTGCTCTTTTTTGGGAATATCATAAAAATAAGTTGCCCCGTTTTTAACGGTATAAAAGGAGGTCCTTCCAGAAGCAATCATGTCTTTTACCCATGCAGCAGGTTCATAGCCTTCGGTTTTCATTATTTCTATCCCTTTTTCGACACCTACAGCGTCCCATATTTGAAAAGGGCCATGCTCCCAGCCAAAACCAGCTTTCATTGCATCATCAATCTTATACAGATCGTCTGTAATTTCTGGAATACGGTTGGATACATAAGCAAATAAAGCAGATAAGTTTTTACGATAAAATTCTCCTGCTTTGTCTTTTCCGGATACAAGTACCTTAAAACGATCTACTACTTTGTCTATCGTTTTTGTCATTTCTAAAGTAGCAAAAGATGCTCTTTTGTTAGCTCTGTATTCTAAAGTATTTAGATCTAAAGAAAGAATTTCTCTTTGTCCATCTGCCCCTACATTTTTTTTATAAAATCCTTGTCCTGTTTTGCTTCCTAACCATTTGTTATCCATCATGGTACCTATAAAATCAGGAAGTTTAAATAATTCCAGGCGCTCATCATTAGAACAGTTATCGGCAATACCATTAGCTACATGTACCAGAGTGTCCAGACCAACCACATCTACTGTGCGGAAGGTTGCCGATTTTGGGCGGCCAATTACAGGTCCTGTAAGTTTATCTACTTCTTCTATGGTTAAGCCCATATCTTTTACTACATGAAATAAACTCATAATGCTAAAAATACCAATTCTGTTTCCTATAAAGGCAGGGGTATCTTTTGCTACTACAGAAGTTTTTCCAAGGTATTGTTCTCCATACCCATTAAGAAAATCCAAAACTTCCTGAGATGTGTTTGGACCAGGGATAATTTCAAATAATTTCAGATAACGCGCCGGGTTAAAGAAGTGTGTTCCACAAAAATGTTTTTGAAAATCATCACTTCTTCCTTCGCTCATAAAATGAATAGGGATACCAGAAGTGTTAGAGGTAATTAATGTACCTGGAGTTCTGTGTTTTTCCAGATTTTCAAAAACCATCTTTTTGATATCCAGTCTTTCAACAACCACTTCTATAATCCAATCTGCATTTGCAACCTTTGCAATATCATCTTCCAGATTTCCGGTAGTGATACGGTTGGCAAATTTTTGATGGTAAATAGGAGAAGGTTTAGATTTAAGAGCAGTTGTAAGGGAATCATTTACTAATCGATTACGAACTACTTTGTCCTCAAGTGTTAGTCCACTTGCTTTTTCTTTGTCGTTTAGTTCTCTGGGAACTATATCTAATAATAGCACTTCGACTCCGATATTAGCGAAATGACAGGCAATACCAGATCCCATAATTCCTGAGCCGACAACAGCAACTTTTTTAATGATTCTTTTCATTTTTTAACTTCGAGTTGTTAAGGTGTTATAGATTCTTGTTTTGAGTAAATTTTTTTGGATGATATTAAATCATTTATGGTTTGAAATACTTCTAAAAAAACATCCAGTTTTTCTTTTGGAACGTGTTTTTTTACCATATTATCAAAAGTAAAGACTACTTCTTTAGAGAAATTTCTCATTTCTACTCCAAAGGGGGTAAGATAAATTAATACACCACGACCGTCCTGAGGATTTTTTTTTCTATAGATCAACCCTTTTTCTTCCATGGTTTTTAAAGTACGTGATAAACTTGTTGCTTCCATTCCCATTTTGGGGCCTAATGAAGTAGAAGCCGTACCATTTTCCGGATCTATACTTATAAGGGCAAATCCTGTAGCCATTGTACTGCCTTTTTTACTAGCTTCTTCATTATACATCTTAGCTACAGCCATCCAGGTAGCCCTAAGTGCATAATCTATTGTCTTTTCTCTCATTTAAAATAATTATGAAGGTAAAGATAATGAAATTTATTATGCACGCATAGCAAATAAAGTGAAATTTTTTAGAAAGGATGACGAAATGTACGGTTTTATATTTGATTAATAAAAAAACTCCCCATAAAATGAGGAGTTTACTGATTAACAGTTAAAACTTATCGCGTTTAGTAATGCAATAAGTACATTGAATTAGCCATAAATCTTTGTATATAAGTCTTTATATTTTTCTTTAATTATTTTTCTTTTTAATTTCATGGTAGGGGTTAGATGGCCGGCATCAATACTCCACTCATCTGGAGTTAATTCAAATCTTTTTACACGTTCCCATTTCCCGAATTTTTCATTATGAATATCTATTTCTTCTTGAAAACGATTGATTATTTCGGGATTATTAATTAGTTCCTGATTAGAAGTTCCTGTTTTGATTTTTTTACGATCTGCCCATTCCTTCAAAAATTCAAAATTTGGTTGTATAAATGCTGCTGGCATTTTTTCGCCTTCACCAATGACCATAATCTGTTCAATAAAGCGAGATTGTTTCATTGCATTTTCAATTAACTGTGGTGCAACGTATTTACCTCCAGAAGTTTTAAACATTTCTTTTTTACGATCTGTAATACATAAAAAACCATCTTTATCCACTTCGCCAATATCACCAGTATGAAAATACCCATTTTTTAGGACTTCATTGGTTTTTTCTTCATCTTTATAGTACCCAAGCATTACCTGGGGTCCTTTTACCAGTATTTCCCCGTCTTCGGCAATTTTTACTTCGGTATAAGGAATCATTCTTCCTACTGTTCCTATTTTAAAACCTTTATTTTCTTTTTCGTTTACAGAGATCACAGGAGAGGTTTCGGTTAGACCGTATCCTTCCATTACTCCAATCCCTGCGGCATTAAATATTCTGGCTAATCTGGGTTGTAATGCAGCACTTCCAGAAGCAATAAGTTTTAAGTTGCCTCCTAATGCTTCTTGCCATTTACTAAAAATAAGCTTTTTTGCAATACCCAGCTTTTTTTCATACCACCAACCGTTAGCTCCATACGGCTCGTATTGTAAACCAAGATTTACTGCCCAAAAAAATAGCTTCTTTTTAATTCCTGTTAAGTCTGTACCTTTGGCAATAATTTTGTCATAAACTTTTTCTAATAACCTGGGTACTGCTGTCATAACCTCAGGTTTAATTTCTTTTAAGTTATCGCTAATAGTTTCTAAGGATTCAGCAAAATAAATACTTACTCCTCTGTATTGATACAGATACATTAGCATTCGTTCATAAATATGACAAACAGGTAAAAAGCTTAATGCTTTTGTTTCTCCATCCACAATAGGAAATCTGGTCGAGCTGTTTATGGCATTACTTACTACATTTTTATGACTTAGCATAACACCTTTGGGTCTTCCTGTGGTGCCAGAAGTGTATATAAGAGTAGCAAGGTCATCTTCTTTTACAGAAGCCATAATAGTCTCTACTTCTGGTTGATTACTATCGTCTTTACCTAGTTCTAATACTTCATTCCAACTCTTGCACCCCGAAATATCATCATAAGAATAGACTTCTTTTAGCGAAGGGACATTGTGTTTAATGTTATTAACTTTTTGAAATACTTCTTCATCTGAAACAAAACAATATGTTGCTTCTGAGTGGTTTAAGACATATTCATAGTCTTCTTGAGAAATAGTTGGATAAATAGGAACATTTTGTGCTCCAATTTGAAGAACACCAATATCGGTTATGTTCCATTCGGTTCGATTATTTGAGGAAATAATAGCTACTTTGTCATTAGGTTTAACTCCTAATCTAAGTAGTCCCCGGCTAATTTGATTTGCCTTTTGTACATACTCTTTGGTAGATGTAGCAATCCATTCGCCATTATATTTAGTTATTAAGGCCTTGTCTAAATTAAATTTTTTTAGTTGATAATGTGGAAAATCAAAAAGTCGAGTAATTGTCGTCATACGTTATTTTAAAATATTTTTTATAGTCTCTAAATATTCTTTACCAAAATAATATCTAATTTTTCTAAAAAGAAACACTTAACAAAATTAAATATGTCATTACTTAAGAACTAAAAAAACTATTATGCGTGCATAGTTTGGCAAAATATAAAAATTATTATAATATGTAACCCTAATATATAAAAAAAAGGCTCTGTAATTTGTTAACTCCTCACTATTTTATTGTTTTTGTTGAAAGATTTTTTGTTTAACTATATAAAAACGGTTGTTGTTGTATTTGTTTAGATCTTATAACAAGTTGCCTCTTACTATGTCTTATGTGTTTTTTACACATGTTACATTTGTACTGTATTATGTTACATCTGTCCTGCTGGTTTTAGATCCTACCATCTAATTTTACTTCGATAATTTGATGTTTGTGATAAAATAATGCCCAAAAAAAGAATCTATAGTTACGAGGGGAAGTTGAGAGAATTTTCTTCAAAAAAAATATATCTCAATGTAAACTATCTTCAAGAAGGGAAATATGAACTCAATATTATTCATAAGGAAAAATTGATCAAAAAAATAACATTTAAAAAAAAGTAATCATGAAAAAAGTAAAGGGCTTTTCTATTTCAATTATGTGTATCGTGACAATGATGGTCATAGTTATATCGTGTGATAAAGATAAAGATGAGGATCCGGTAATGGTTCCAAATGTAGATTTAAAAGCAGAAGGTATTTCTTACGAACTGGCTCCAAATGGAGAAGATTGCCAATGCTCCGGATTAGTGCGCCTTACAGGAAGGGTAAAGAATATTGGCAAGGATAACTTTAGTTCCTCTAATGGTCAACAAGTTATTTATCTTATTAAAAAACCTTTGGGTTCTACACAAGAAACCATTTTGGCAGAAGTACGGTTTAACGAATTGGCAGCGGGTCAGGAATTAACAGTTACTACTGTAATACGATGGGATGTAGCTATAGAGTTTCAACCTGAATTTATTTTGAGAATTGCGTATGATCCGGATATCCTTATTGATGGTAATCTTAATAATGATGATGGGGTATCAAACAATAATTCTTTTACACTTTCGGGCTTTGATATCAATCAGTTATTCGAAAAACTTTCAATATAAGAAGAAAGCACAGATATGAAACAGTTATATATAATACCAGCAATTTTTTTTGTTTTGGTTATTTTATCTTGCAGTAAAGATGATGATAGTCAAACCCCTGTAACTCCATTAGGTTCGGCTAAGCAAATTACTCAATTCAGGTTTCTGGCAGCAGACAATACGGCACTTGCCGAAGATATAACAGGAACTATTAATGAAACAGCAAAGACTATTGCCGTTACCGTGCCCCATGGTACAGATGTTACTAATCTGACAGCAAAGACAAGCATGTCTGATGCAGCCACCATATCCCCAACAGAGGCACAAAATTTTACAGAACCTGTAACGTATACAGTAACTGCTCAAGATGGCAGTACAACATCATATTTGGTAACGGTAACCATTAAACCTGTACTTCTTACCGGTTTTCAAATAGGGGAAATGTTATTTTCGTATACCTATAATGAGAACTACCAATTGACTTCTTTTGAAGGCTTTGGAGGAGGAAGTATAATCGATATACCTGTTGCCAGAAACCCTAACGGCACAATTGCCAGTATAGGAGGGGTAACATATACTTATAATTCAAATAATATGCCTGTTATGATTGATGATGGTTCCGGACATGGATCTACCATATTAGGATATGACGATGCAGGAAAACTGGTGCGCCAACATACACTTAACAATACCCTGCCGGGAGGGCCTTTTAATGAGATTAAAAACTTTACCTACGATTCTAACGCAAGATTGATCCAAGTGGATATGACTACATCATCCCCAACAAATATTGGCTATACAAGGGTTTTTGTATATTATAACGCTCAAGGCAATATCAGGGAGTTGGTTTTTTCTCAAAGCAATGACGGGGTAACCTACTCTTTGGTCGAAAGAAGAAATTATGTATATGATGATAAAATAAACCCCTTCAAAAAGATTACCAGCGAACAACTGGGGCTTGCAGATTACTATATAGACACTTCGTTGCGATATTTATATTCTACTACAGAGATAAAATCTTTTGTTAAATATCCTTTACGATGGATTAGTAACAACAATGTATTGAGTGAAGAGGTTATTTCAACTTTAGGGACTTCAACATATACCTATACCTATACATATAATAGATTTAATCTGCCGGTAAGTATTGAGCAGAGAGGGATTTTGGCATCAGGAGGGGGAACACCAACTATTTATAGCACGTTAACCTATAATCTTTAAATAATAAAAACATGAAAAAGATACAATTTGTAATAACCCTATCATTATTCTTTTCGATTACGATTGGTAATGCCCAATTCCTGGAGAAGTTGGGAAAAAAAGCAGAAGAGGCAGCAAAAAGAACGGTAGAACGCAGGGTAGAAAAAGAATCTTCCAAAAAAACAGATAAGGCTATTGATGGTATTTTCAACAAAAAGGAAAAGAAGAAAAAAGATAAAAAAAACACGGCAATTATTTCTTCCAAAAAAGATGGGGCAGAGGCAGGTTATGGTAATACACAAGATATTGTTAGTGGTAGTAGCTTTTTTCCGGATGGCACAACCATGTATGAAGAAAAATTTGTAGAAGATGCACAAGGTGATTTTCCTGCAAATTGGGAAACTACCTCGGGTGGGGAAATCATTTTGATAGGCAAGGAAAAAGCACTTAAATTTTATCCTAACAGCCTTTGTATGGCAAAGACTGGCGAACTGCCAGAAAATTATGCTTTGGAATTTGATTTTACAACTGCCAATCTGGATTATAAAGAGTTAAGCGGTTCAGAATTCAGGCTGCAATTTGTAAATGAGAATAAATGGAATAAAGATCTCAAACAACGTTCTGAATTTCATTTTTCTCTTTGGGAAGGAAGTGCCCTGCCCAAAAAAATACATGTCGAAAACTTTGGAACCAGCTCCAAAATCAATAATAATATCGATTTCGACATGAACCAAAAGTTTAACAAAACTGTTCATTTTACCTGTGTGGTAAACGGAAAACGCTTAAGGGTTTATATAGATAATGAAAAAATAATAGATCTTCCTTCATTTTTACAAGATAATGTTGGGCGTTATGTACAGTTTTATTTAAAAGGGACAAAACCCCAGATGGGGCATACCATGGCAATATCCAATATCAAAATAACCGAAGAAGGCGAGGATATTCGTTCTATGATATTAAAAGGAGGGTTTAGCACTACCAAAATCTTATTTGATAGTGGGTCTGATACCTTAAAAAAGGAATCTTTTATTTTTTTGGACAAAGTAGGAAAGGCTTTAGAGAGTGATACTTCTCTAAAAGTCATGGTTATCGGGCATACAGATAGTGATGGGGACAGTAAAGCAAATCTTTTGCTTTCTCAAAAAAGGGCGGTATCTGTAAAAACGTATTTAATAACCAATTTTAATATAAAATCTGGCAATCTTCAAACCAATGGAAAAGGGGAGAACGATCCTGTAGCAGATAACAATACTTTTGACGGGAAAGCTAAAAACAGAAGGGTAGAGTTTAAAAAAGTGTAAATATGGTAAGGTATTTAAGTATTATAACCCTGTTTTTTACATCCAGAGATACATTATACCATTTTAACTTTGAAATAGTGCGTATAGAAATTGAATTTATTTTTTAAGTATTCAAGGCAAAAAGCTTGTGCCTGACTTGATCTGGTATCAAGCATAGCTGTAGTTACGGTTATATTTTTTAACGTAGAAATTCGATTTTTTACTAGTAAGATTAATGTTATTTTATGCTGATTTAGCTATAGTTATCCGTATAGAAAATGATAATGGTACGGCAGAGCTAGAACGTATTGAAAACATAAATATCTCTTTCCGGGGAAATGCCTATCGTAAAAGGGAGGATGTTTTGCAAGAAGAGGAACACCAAAACCGATCTGTCAAAGAAGATGTATTTGAAAAAAAACAAGAATATATCCATAGGATGACCAATAATAACAGAAGTACACGCAACAAGGAACAGGAAATCCTGAATTTGGAAAAGGAAAGAGAAGACAAGCGTAAGCGAGCTATGAACAAATATATTGAAGATGGCGCTCCGGAAGAGAAAAATTCTAAACTATGCATTAGAGGGATATGATCCTAAAGATGAAATTGTTGTTCAGAAATTAGAATGTGAAAAACGTACCCTGCAAATCAATAAAAGCCTGGAACGAATGTCTGGCAATAACAGGGATTATTCGAGATTAACAGAGGATAAAAAATGTCAGGAAGAAAAAATAATAGCATATAAAAATGCAGAAAACGAAATGATTGCTATCCAAGACCGTTTTGGAGACAATCTACTTGCCACCAATAAAGATAAAATGAATTATTATTTTACAGAGGTCGTACCTAATATAATTGGTAAAAGGTGCTCATTTTTTAATAATTGATTTAATGAGATTAAATTTTTATATCATTTTTTTGTTCTTCCAAAACCATAAATAATTTGTTTCCAAAAGTGTTTGGGGATTTGTTCGTCTCCGGGAAAACCAATCTCGATAGTACCACTGTCTTCGGGTATATAATTGGTTTTGAATATATAATCCCATATACTCAGGCTAATACCAAAATTTACCCCATAAGAGTTTTTTGGTAAAATGTAGGCATGATGATAAAGGTGCATTACAGGATTGTTTAGAAGATATTTTAAGGGACCCCAGGTAATTTTAATATTAGCATGATTAAAATGTCCAATCATAATTGAAAAAAAGTGCACTATATAAGCTTGTTCTGGTTCAAAACCGCCCAAAACCATTACCCCAATGGTTTTTAAGGGTTTATAAAAAATATTTTCCATCCAGTGATACCGTAAATGCGCTGCAAATCCCATTTCTTTAACAGAGTGGTGTATTTTATGAAACCTCCACAAAAAAGGATATTTATGAAGCAAAACATGTGTAAACCATTGTACAAAATCCAGAACAATAAAAAATACAAGGAGTTGTACCCACATTGGTAAAGTAGAAATATCAATAATTGTCAGGCTTTTTACTGAAACCCCAATGTTTTTAAGAAAAATTTCCAAGAGTTTGTAAAACCCGCTAATGACAATAGCAAAAACAAAAAAATTGAAATACATATAAAAGCTATCCAACCAAAAGTCTTTTCTGAAAACAGACTGGTTTTTTCTCCAGGGAAAAGCAATTTCTAATCCCCAAACTAACAGAGATATAATAGTCAAACCCCAAAAATAGTTGGTAAACCAAGGGACTTCAAAAATTATAGATTTTACAGTCCAATCTATGCTATCTGTAAAGGCATCTATAAATGCAATACTATATTTTTTCATCAATAATTATATTTCTGTTTTTTTAAATAATGCCTTGCACATAGAGCTTGTTTTTTAATCAAGCTCTATAGATAGCAATGCTTTTATGCAAAGTAAGGAACTTTTTTTGGTTATAATCAATAACCATAGAGCAAGCTTACAAGGTATGTTTTTGAAAAATACATTTTGTTTTGGATACAAGTGCTTGGTAACAATATCTTTAATAAAGAGATTTAAAAACCTGTTTCACACTTCTTTTCCTTTCAGTAATTTATTCCAATATAAATAAGGTAATATATACTTTTTCAAAATCCAAAGTCTCCAGTGCTCTTTTGAAGAATCTTTGATCCACATTTTTTTTAATTTGGGATCCGGGATAAACTTTTTGGTATAGTCAAATTCTGCTAATACCATTTTGCCATATCCTGTAATAAAGGGACAAGAAGAATAACCATCGTACTTTGTAGTGCCCAGTTTTTGAGATGTAATCAATTCCAGAATATTGTTTACAACAACAGGAGCTTGTTTTCTTATAGAAGCTCCGGTTTTGGATGTGGGTACATTGGTAACATCCCCCAAGCCAAATATATTAGGATACTCTTTGTGTTGCAAGGTATATTGGTCTACATCCATCCAACCGGTTGAATCACTTAATACAGAGTTTTTTATAAAATCAGGAGGCGTATTTGGGGGCACAAGATGTAACATATCATACCGGATTCCAATTAATTCGTTTTCTTGAAGAATATCCAATTCTACAGGGTTATGTTCTATATAACCGGCACTTACTTTAAACCAGGCTATTTGTTTATCGCTTTCTATTTTTTTAAGCTCGTGGTTAAATTTTATACCAATCCCTTTTCTGTCGATAACCTTCATCAGGGTTTTGGCAATTTCTGACACTTCAAAAATACTATCTGAGGCACTTGCATATACTACCTTAGTGTTTTTTTTAACGCCATTTTTTGCAAAATAATCATCAGCCAGGTACATTATTTTTTGTGGAGCTCCACCACATTTATATGGTTTTGGAGGTTGTGTAAATAAAGCAACGCCTCCTTTAAAATTTTTTATAACATTCCAGGTATGATTAGGATTGGTATAGTTACTACAAACCACTCCTTTATCGATACTTTTGGGCAATCCTTCGACCAGAGAGGTGTCTAATTTTAATCCCGGAGCAACAATTAGATAGTCATACGTATATTTTTTGTTAGATTTTGTAACCACGCTATTTTGCACAGGATCTACAGAAACGACCCTGTCTTTTATCCATGTTGCATTTTTGGGAATTACAGATTGCATGGATCGTTTGGTTTTGTCAAAGTTGTAAGTCCCTCCGCCAACAAGTGTCCATGCTGGTTGATACCAATGTGTTTGCGAGGGTTCTATAATCCCTATGTTAAGTTTTGAGTTCTTTTTAAGAAGACTACTTGCGGTCATGATCCCCGCAGTTCCTCCTCCAATAACAAGTATTTGATAGTGTATATCCATTAGTCCAGTTTTAGATCTTTTTTTGCCAGATAAAAGTCTATTTTTTCACAAGAGGTATCTTCGATTCTATTTTTCATTTCGGTTAAGGTTTTTGGAGGAGGAACAATTACTTTATCGCCTTTTTTCCAGTTTAGGGGTAAAGCTACTTTGTGCTTGTCAGATACTTGTAAGGCTTCTAATACTCTTAAGATTTCATTCATGTTTCTGCCAACATTAAGCGGGTAGTACATGATAAGTCTTATTTTCATATTTGGGTCTATAAAAAATACGGCTCTTACTGCAGCGGTTTCACTTTCATTAGGTTGTAGCATACCATATAATTTAGCAACTTTCATATCGATGTCTGCTATTATCGGAAAATCAAAGTATACATTGGTTTTTTCGTGTACATTATTTACCCAAGCCAAATGTGAGTGGATACTATCGATACTAAGACCGATAAGTTTTGTGTTTAAAGAGGTAAACTCTGGTTTTTTTTCAGCAAAACCACTTAATTCGGTAGTACATACGGGAGTAAAATCTGCGGGGTGAGAAAATAGAACCACCCATTTTCCTTCTGCAAATTCAGATAATTTTAATTTACCGTGTGTTGTAATTGCTTCAAAATCCGGAGCATCATCTCCTATTCTTGGCATTGTGTATATATCTGTTGGTGTAGTTTCCATAATTTTATTTTTTAAAATGGTTTGTTATAGCATTGTTGTAGGAGAGGTATATTCTGAAAATTTAAACTTTTTGGTGTCTTTGATTGCCTGGATTCCTCCTTTTACATCAATTAGGTTCTGATATCCTTTGGATTTTAGGATAGATACAAAAACCATAGATCGATATCCGCTTCGGCAGTGTACATAATATGTTTTGTTTTTATCGATCTTTTGAATACTGTCTTCCAGATAATCCAAAGGAGTATTTATTGCATTTTCTATATGCTCGCTATTATATTCACTAGCTCTGCGCACATCTAATATGTGTATGTTTTCTTCATGCATTTTGGCAGCCAAATTTTCGGCAGTAACAGAGGTAATGGTTTCTGTTTGTTTTCCTGCATTTACCCACGCATCAATTCCCCCTTTTAGATATCCCAGAGTATTGTCAAAACCAATTCTGGCTAAACGGGTAGCGACTTCTTGTTGGCGACCTTGCTCTGCAATAACAAGCAGGGGTTGTTTTGTGTTGATAATAGTGGTACCTACCCAATTAGCAAAGCTTCCGTCGATACCTATGTTATATGATCCGGGAATAAATCCTTTTGTAAAATCTTGGGGGTCTCTGGTATCTATAAGTATTGCTTGTGTTTTTTTTGCGATAGCTTCAAAATCATTTGGATCGAGGGGCAACGTTCCTTTTTTAACAACGGCATCAATATTTTGATACCCTTGTATGTTCATTAAAACATTTTGAGGAAAATAACCGGGAGGAGGGGTTAATCCTGTTAAAACAGCATCTGTAAAATCATCCTTGGTCATATCTGCTCTTAATGCATAATTTGTTTGTTTTTGATGCCCCAGGGTATCTGTAGTAGCATCGCTCATCATTTTACCACAAGCACTTCCTGCTCCGTGCCCGGGATATACAATAATATCATCACTTAATGGCATTATTTTATTTCGTAAAGAGTCAAATAAATGCCCTGCTAATTTTTCTTGTGTAAGTTCAGATATTACTTTTTGAGCAAGATCGGGGCGACCAACATCACCTATAAACAAAGTATCCCCGGTAAAAAGAGAGGTTTCTTTACCGTTTTCATCGATCAAAAGGTAACAACTACTTTCCATAGTATGTCCGGGAGTATGTATTAGTTTAATGGTAATATTTCCTAACTTAAATTCTTGACCGTCTTTGGCTGTAATTTTACTAAACCCTGTCTCCATAGTAGTTGGTCCATATACAATATCTGCTCCTGTTTTCTTAGCCAAATCAATATGTCCAGAAACAAAGTCTGCATGAAAATGTGTTTCAAAAATGTATTTTATGGTGGCATTTCTATCCTTTGCCATTTTAATATAAGGATCAACTTCTCTTAAAGGGTCGATTATTGCTGCCTCCCCATTGCTTTCTATGTAATAAGCACCTTGTGCTAAACAACCTGTGTAAATTTGTTCTATTTTCATCGTATTTATCTTTAATTCTATCCTAAAATTACTGTGTATGTATATAGAATACAGTAACTTTTGTTACACAGTAGCTAAATTGGAGGGTGTTTTTTTGAAATTATCAGATAAAAATAGATATGTAATAAGGTAAGTAAAATGATAAAAATCACCTTTATAGCTTTATTTTAAAGTAGAAAACAGCGAGATGAAAATCAAGCACAAAAAGTTTTTATTATAAGTTTGTTGCTATAAGGTTTCGTTAATTTTATTAAGTTTGTGTTTAATGAAAAATGGTCGGTTAAAAAATAGTATTACCTATCTGTTCCTTGTACTTTTTCTTTCCATGAAAATTGCAGGGCTTCATGTATTACTACATACAGACGATAAGGATAATGCTATACATTGTACTGTTTGCGACCATGCTATTACGCACAACTTAATTCCTGCACTTACTCCTGATTTAAGTGGTTTCACGATTAATAATATTGATATTATTGTACATAGAGAGATAACTAAAAACTATAGTTTTATTATCTCTGGTACTATTGCTTCAGATCAACTCTTATCTCGTCCACCTCCTTCTTTACTATAATTTTCTTTACAATTTCAATTAGCAGAGAGAAAGTTAAAATTTTATATTATTTATTTTCATATTAGTTTTTAAGGAGCAATTTAATCTCCTCAAAGATAAAAGTTGAAATTTATAATAATGTCAGGTTTTAATAATTTAAGGTTCATTGTTGTACTACTACATATTATATATGGGATTTAATTACTATTTTAAATTCTCTAAAATAGTTTGTTTTTTAAGGTTTTTTGTATAAATAATCCTAGAAAGACTTTTGTACTTCGAAATGACTTCTATCTCTTTACTTCTTGCTTTTAACCCCTTATTGGGAGGCGAGACTTGTCTCGAAAACAAAATATATTTTGAAAAGCATACCTCGTGAGATTTTACCGGGGCTGTTGATTACAAAATACATATTACCAAAGTTAAATCATAAACATAATAGTTTGTAAATAATAAACTGAATACATGAAAAAACTACCTGTAACCGTATTGAGTGGTTTTCTGGGCGCTGGAAAAACTACATTATTAAATCATATACTACACAATAAAGAAGGCTTAAAAGTAGCTGTTATTGTAAATGATATGAGCGAAGTGAATATTGATGCTCAATTTATCGAAAATGAAAATACACTCTCTAGAACCGAAGAGAAATTGGTGGAAATGTCTAACGGTTGCATTTGTTGTACACTACGTGAAGATCTTATGGTAGAAGTTGAAAAACTAGCTAAACAAAATAAATTTGATTACCTACTAATAGAAAGTACTGGGATAAGTGAGCCTATTCCTGTCGCTCAAACCTTTACGTTTGAAAGTGAAGATGGTAATATAGACTTAAGTCGTTTTAGTTATGTAGATACTATGGTAACGGTAGTGGATGCCTTTAATTTCTTAAAAGATTTTTCTAGTTCTGATTATCTTACAACAAGATCACTTACCGATATTGATGGAGATGAAAGAACTATAGTTAATTTGCTTACCGATCAAATTGAATTTGCTAATGTTATTATTATTAATAAAATTGATCTTATAACCAAAGAGCAACTTAAAGAGCTTTATGCTATCATCCAAAAATTAAATCCCGAGGCTCTAATCATTTCTGCTAGTGAATCAAGGGTTGAGCTTAAAAACATCATCAATACAGGCCTGTTTGATTATGAAAAAGCAGAGGCTTCTGCCGGATGGATAAAAGAACTTGAAAACGAACATACTCCTGAGACCCAGGAATACGGTATTGGTTCTTTTGTATTTAAGAGTAAAAAACCATTTCATCCCGATCGTTTTTTAAAGTATTTGAATGAAAGTTTTCCTCAAAACATTATTAGAAGTAAAGGGTTGTTTTGGTTAGCTTCAAGATCTGATCAAGCTTTAATTTGGAGTACCGCAGGAGGATCTTTTAAAGCCGATAGTGCAGGGGTTTGGTGGGCATCTATGCCTTTTGTAGAGCGAGTTAGTTATGCTGCTTTTAATGAAAATAGAGATCAAATAGAATCAGAATGGCATACCTTATATGGAGACAGAAAAATAGAATTGGTATTTATTGGGCAATATCTTCAAAAAGAAAAAATTATAAATCAATTGCAGGATTGTCTGCTTACAGATTTGGAAGTACAACTTTGGAACAAACAATTATTCCCAAAAGAAGACCGTTGGCCTATAGCAAGATAAAACACGAGATTCTACAAAATTTGATATGATACAAACAGATAATCTTACATTTTATTATAAAAAAAAGGAGAGAACTTTTCGATTCCCAAACATAGATTTAAAGCAGCAGGAAAACTTACTTATTTTAGGTAAATCAGGAGTAGGAAAAACAACTTTTTTGCATCTTCTGTCTGGTTTGTTAACACCAGTTAAAGGAAAAGTAGTGATTGATGATGTAGATATCAATTCATTAGCTAACTGGCGATTAGATAGGTTTAGAGGGCAGAATATTGGGCTTGTATTTCAAAAAAAACATGCGGTACAGTCTTTAAGCATTATGGATAATTTAAGAGCTCGTCTTTTTTTTAGTAAAAGATCTGTTAATGATGCAGCGATAGATGCTTTGTTAAAACAATTAGATTTGAGCGATTGTAAAAAAAATAAAGTTAATGAGCTTAGCGAAGGTCAATTACAACGATTGGGGATAGCATTATCAGTAATACATAACCCGCAGATTATTCTAGCAGATGAACCTACATCAAGTTTAGATGATTATAACTGTAAAACAGTTATTAAACTGCTTATTGCACAAGCAAAGCGAACTAATGCTAATCTAATAGTTATAACACATGACCATAGGATTAAATCATTATTTTCAAATTCAATCCAATTATGACTATTTGGAGGATCAGCCTGCAAAATATAAAAACCAAGGCACTAGACGCTTTTTTAAGTGTCTTTACGTTATCATTAAGTATAGCTCTTCTTTTAGGAATCCAACAATTAAAAATTTCATTTAAACACCAAATGGAAAATAATTTAGGGGAGATTGATTTGGTTATTGGAGCCAAAGGAAGCCCGTTACAGTTGGTTTTGGCTTCTGTACTGCATTTGGATAATCCCACAGGAAATATTTTATATGAAGAAGCAAAGAAAATAAGTAAAAGCCCTTTGATAAAGACTGCGGTCCCTATTTCTTATGGAGATAATTATAAAGGGTATAGGATAATAGGAACCAACGATAATTTTACAGCTATTTACAATGCTGAATTAGAAAAAGGACGTGGAGTAAAAAAATCTATGGAAGTTGTGCTAGGGAATACCGTTGCAGTACAACTACATCTAAAAATAGGAGATACTTTTTTTAGCTCTCATGGGTTGGTAGAAAATGATATAGATGTGCATTCTGAGTACCTAACTGTAGTGGGTATATTACAACCAACTCAAAAAGTAATAGATCGTTTAATTATTACTAAGTTAGAAAGTATGTGGGATATTCATCACCATGCACATCAAAAAGAAGAAAACCACACCAAACATCATGAAGAAAAGGAGATAACCTCACTGTTGATTTCTTTTAAAAATCCTTCTGCTTTTTTAATATTTCCCAGAAGAATCAATGCGCATACAAATATGCAAGCAGTATTACCAAAATATGAGTTGGATAGATTATATCAATATACAGGTATTGGATTTAAAACAATCTCTTGGATTGCTTATATAATTCTTGTTATTTCTTGTATCATCATCTTTATTGGTTTTTATAAAATGGTAAAGGAACGGGCCTTTGATTTGGCACTGTTACGAACCTATGGGGCCAGTAACTTTCAATTGATACAGATGGTGGCTTATCAAGGGGGGATAATTATACTCGTTGCTTTTATATTTGGATCTGTTTTATCAAAAGCAGGACTATACTTTATGTTTGAAATTATAGAAAAAGAGTATAAACAAAACATACTTCGAGAGCTGCCATTATACGAATTCTTACCAATAGGGGCAATGGTGTTTGTTATGATAATACTTTCTGTTTCATTAGCCATATACCCCATTATAAAAATGAATATATCAACTATTTTGAGCAATGAAAAATAAAATTTTGATTATAGTTTTCTTTTTATCGTATTATCTGTGTTTTAGCCAACAGAAGATAACTTGGAAAGATCTAACACAGGTAAAATTTACAGAGAAGTTTTTTCCTGCTTATGGAGAATCTTTTTTGTATCCGGAATTTTTGCCTTCAGTAAAGGATTTGGAAGGAAAGAAAGTGACGATTACGGGTTATTTTTTAAATGTAGATCCTAAGGAAAAATTATATATTTTATCAAAAGGACCTATGTCTTCTTGTTTTTTTTGTGGAGTTGGTGGTCCAGAAACTGCCATAGAGTTACAATTTGCTTATAAACCAACCTTTAAAACAGATGCTATAGTATCTATAACAGGGGTTTTAAAGCTGAATGCCGATGATATAGAGCATTTTAATTATATTCTTGAAGGATGTAAAGGACAACTGATTAATAAAAATAATCTCTAATAACCTATCATTAAAAACAGAAATCAAGATTGTATTATGATAAATCGGGTTAAAAAAAATAATACAAATAGGTGTTTTTACAAAACAAATTTATATACTTAAAAATAATACTCAGGCTAAATTTATTTAGCGTTTTTTTAACTAAAAATCCTCGTACATTTAGTGCGGTTTTGAAGAGATTAAAGTTGTAGTATATTTTAATTTAAACCTTCAATAACTATATGGTATGGCACTCTATTAGTCAAACTTTTTTATAGCTAGAATCTTCGTTTAGCTATTTATTACAGATGTACAAAATAAACAAAACAAAAAAATAATAGCATAGTTTAAATCGCTATAAAATATTAACAATTTAATTATAAGTAAATAATGGATATTTTTTTCATTACTATTTCTGTACTGCTAATTTTAGCAATTTTTGTACCTTTCTTATTGTTTAACAAAGCAGGGGTAGATTTTGTTAAGGCGATGACTCAAAAGATTGATAAAGAAGCAAAAAATAATGATTTAACAATAACCCAACAAGAATATTGGGCGAATAATTTTATAGGCCTGGATGCCGAAAAACGAAAATTACTTTTTATGAAATTTTTCGAAACAGAAACCCAGACAATAATATTACATCTTGATAGTGTAATACAATGTGAGGTTATACAAAATGTGAAAAACATAAAAAGAAATGGAAAAAGAGAGTCTTTGCTATTAAAGGTGGATGTAAAGATTACCATTGTTAATAGTACTAAAGAACAAGAAATTCTCAATTTTTTTGATATCAATGTAACGTCCAAAGAGGATTTAGAAATGAAAAGAGCAAAAAAATGGGCTTCTATAATCAATAGTTTTATAAATACGGATACTCCTAAGTTGGCAGTTTAAGGTCGTTTATGTTTTTAATCAGGATTTTGTACTATTAATATTAGGCAAGGCAAGTGGTTATGAATTGCTTTAGTTCCGGTTTATTATTGATTTAAGAGTCACTGAATCTCCTTAGGTCGATTTCAAAATTGTATTTTTATATAGGATTCACAGGAGCGTTGTGTTTATTGATACCTATCTCTGGGTTGTGAATTGCTTTCAAAATTGTATTTTTATATAGGATTCACAGGTAATGTAGTGTCTTGATTAGAAGCTGGAAAGTTGTGAATTGCTTTAGTTCCGGTTTATTATTGATTTAAGAGTCACTGAATCTCCTTAGGTCGATTTCAAAATTGTATTTTTATATAGGATTCACAGGGTCTGTCATCCCATAGTGGACAGGAAGTATGTTGTGAATTGCTTTAGTTCCGGTTTATTATTGATTTAAGAGTCACTGAATCTCCTTAGGTCGATTTCAAAATTGTATTTTTATATAGGATTCACAGGAGCGTTGTGTTTATTGATACCTATCTCTGGGTTGTGAATTGCTTTCAAAATTGTATTTTTATATAGGATTCACAGGTAATGTAGTGTCTTGATTAGAAGCTGGAAAGTTGTGAATTGCTTTAGTTCCGGTTTATTATTGATTTAAGAGTCACTGAATCTCCTTAGGTCGATTTCAAAATTGTATTTTTATATAGGATTCACAGGAGATATTGAAATAAGTAGATTAAGTTACTTGTTGTGAATTGCTTTAGTTCCGGTTTATTATTGATTTAAGAGTCACTGAATCTCTTTAGGTCGATTTCAAAATTGTATTTTTATATAGGATTCACAGGTCAAGTGAAAAATTGGGGGAAACCTTTAGGGTTGTGAATTGCTTTAGTTCCGGTTTATTATTGATTTAAGAGTCACTGAATCTCCTTGGGTCGATTTCAAAATTGTATTTTTATATAGGATTCACAGGAATTTTAGCGATACTATTATGTATATCCTGGTTGTGAATTGCTTTAGTTCCGGTTTATTATTGATTTAAGAGTCACTGAATCTCTTTAGGTCGATTTCAAAATTGTATTTTTATATAGGATTCACAGGTACACTTTGATCTTAATGCTGATGATTCAGTTGTGAATTGCTTTCAAAATTGTATTTTTATATAGGATTCACAGGTTGTCTATTCAGTATTATTCTATCCTTTATGTTGTGAATTGCTTTCAAAATTGTATTTTTATATAGGATTCACAGGGCCACAGCATTTAATTGCTATTCTTGGTCGGTTGTGAATTGCTTTCAAAATTGTATTTTTATATAGGATTCACAGGTGGCAAAAGATACAACCGATGCAGCCGTAGTTGTGAATTGCTTTCAAAATTGTATTTTTATATAGGATTCACAGGTCACACTTCTTACGGATAACATCCCTAAAGGTTGTGAATTGCTTTCAAAATTGTATTTTTATATAGGATTCACAGGGAAGAAAAAGAAAAGCTAAAAGCTACTAGTGTTGTGAATTGCTTTCAAAATTGTATTTTTATATAGGATTCACAGGCGTGGTCGATAGTTCCAGAAAGTACCTCTAGTTGTGAATTGCTTTCAAAATTGTATTTTTATATAGGATTCACAGGAATCTGCCTCGTTTAAATTGTACTTGGTAAGTTGTGAATTGCTTTCAAAATTGTATTTTTATATAGGATTCACAGGACGAAGGGATAGAACAAAAACAATTAAAAGGTTGTGAATTGCTTTCAAAATTGTATTTTTATATAGGATTCACAGGGTCCCAGTGGCAGGTAAACAAGGAGGCTTAGTTGTGAATTGCTTTAGTTCCGGTTTATTATTGATTTAAGAGTCACTGAATCTC